>NZ_NHSG01000170.1:0-75766 GCF_020024005.1 Streptomyces purpurogeneiscleroticus | reverse complement strand
CGATCGACCAGATCGCCGCCTCGGTCGCCCCACCCAGACTGACCACATCAACACCCGGCACCAGCCCACGCAACCGGCCCGGCAGATCAACCGGAATCCAGTCACCGGACAGCAACGCAAGCCGCAACGGCAAACCATGATCCGTACCGGTGGCGTGCTCGACGAGCATGTCCATGAGGGCGGGCACAGAGTTCCACAGTGTGATGTGGTGCTCGCGGATCAGCTCCAGCCAGTGGTCCGGGTCACGATTGGAACCCGGACGCGGCAGAACCAACGTCCCACCCGCACCCAGCACACCGAACACGTCGTACACCGACAGATCGAAACTCAGCGACGAAAGACCCAGCACCGCATCCGACGAGCCGACGCCGAACCGTTCGTTGATGTCCAGGCAGGTGTTGAGCGCCGCCCGGTGCGAGAGCGCCACGCCCTTGGGCATGCCTGTCGAACCGGAGGTGTAGATGACGTATGCCAGGTCAGTGGGCTGCTGGACCGGCTCCGGTGGCCGGACGTCCTGGGGCACCTCTTCGGAGTCGTCGACCGGCAGCAGACGAACGCCCTCGGGCCAGACCCGTCCGCTGTCGCCGTCGCCGTCGCCGGTCAGGACGATGCGTGCCTTGCCGTGGTCGAGCAGGTGGTCCTGGCGCTCGACGGGCAGCTCGGGGTCGATCGGCAGATACGCACCACCGGCCAGCATGACGCCGAGCGCCGCGACGATCTGCTTCCGGCCCTTCGGCAGTGCGACCGCCACCAGCTGGTTCGGTCCGACGCCGAGGCTGCGCAGCCGCTGGGCCAGGGCGCAGGCTCGGTCACGCAGCTCGCCATATGTCAGCTCGCCACCGGTGTCGACGATCGCTGTCTTCTGCGGATTCTGCCCGGCGCGTTCCAGGATGCCGGTGTAGAGCATCCCCTCGGGCACGGGGCCGGCGGTGTCATTGGCTGCCTCGATCATCAGCCGCTGGTCATCCGGGAGCAGGGAGCCGGGCCCGTCCTCCCAGACAGTGCCGTCCCCGGCCAGCTCGCCCAGGACCTGGCAGTAGGCGGCGAACATCTCATCGACCATGCCTGCGGGGAACAGTGCCTCGACAGCCGGCCAGCTGATGTACAGGCCCTTGCTGGTCTCCAGGACCGCCGCGTCCAGCCACACCTGCGGGGTCTGCACCGACTCGTGCACCATGTCGCCGAGCCAGTCGAAGAGCGTCTCGCCCTGGTCGCCGGTGTCCTGTACCAGGGTCGACGTGAAGACGATGGGCATCACGGAGCCGGTGGTGCCGCCGCGTTGGCGGGCCAGCTCGCGCAGCACGTCCACGCCGTTGACCCAACGGTGCTCCAGGTCCTCCCACGCCTGCGCCTGCAGGGCGAGGGCGATCTCGGCGATGCCTTTCTGCTCGGTCAGGTCGACGGGCAGCAGGTCGAAGGAGGCGAACTCGCCGACCAGGTTGTCGGCATCGTGGTGGACCGGCAGCCGGTTGATGACGGTGACGTTGAGGGTGAACGCGGAGGAGCGGGCCCAGCCGCCGAGTACGGTCGCGTAAACGGCGAGCAGCACCGATGACGGCGTCACGCCGAGGCCGGCAGCCCGTTCCTTGACGCGCTGCCAGGCGGGCTGGTCCAGGACGAAGCTACGCGGTGTGAAGCGGGGCCGGTCCAGCTCCGAGGGGGCGACGGCGAGCGGCAGGTCGGGGGCCGGGGGCAGCTCGGCGGTGCGTTCACGCCAGTATGCGAGGGAGCTGTCGTAGAGCGGAGTGCGGCGCACCCGGCCGGCGGCGAGGACGTAGTCCCGGTAGGAGATCTCCAGGGCGGGCAGCTCGCTGCTGTCCATGCCTGCGTAGAGCATCCGCCATTCCTGAAGCAGGATGCGGATGGAGCCGATGTCGGCGATCAGCAGGTCGAAGCTGAGGAAGAGCCGGGTGCGGTTCTCGGGGAGCAGCACGGCAGTGATGCCGAACAGCGGCCAGGTGTCGGTCGGCCGCATCTCGTGCGAGATGTCCTCGCGCAGCTCCCCCAGCCGGGCCTCGCGCTCGGTGTCGGTGGTCTCGCGCAGGTCGACGCGGTCGAAGGTGTACGTGCCGGGGTCGGGCAGTATGCGCTGCTGCCCGTCGTCGGTGAGGACTGCGTTGAGCATCGGGTGCCGCCGCATCAGCACATTCCACGCGTCACAGAGCCGGTCGAGGTCGATGCCTTCGTTCTCGACCTCCCAGTAGATGTGGGCGGCGACGTTGCCCAGGTGGAAGTTGCCCATGCGGCCGATCCACTGGGCCTGCTGGATCTCGGTGAGGGGGAAGGGCTCGTAGAGGTTGTCCGGGTCGGGCACGGCGACGGGCAGGAGATCGGCGGCCTCCCTCTCCTTGCCGTCTTCGCCGTCGCCCGCCGCGCCGCCGTAGCGGGTGACGACCTCGGCGAGCGCGGCCACGGTGGACGCTTGGACCAGCTCCCGCATCGGCACCGCGACGCCCAGGTCCTCCTTGATGCGGGCGACGACTCGGGTGGCCAGCAGCGAATGGCCGCCCAGCTCAATGAAGTTGTCGTGGACGCCGATGGGGGCGACACCCAGCAGGTCCTGCCAAATGTCCGCGACCTGCCGCTCACGGGCGTCGCGCGGCTCCAGATAGGTAGTGGTGAGCTCCGGACGCCCCTCCAGCGCTGCCTGGCCGGGTACCGGGGCGCTCGCCTCGTCGTCCTCTGCCTCGCACATCAGCTCACCGGCTGCCGAGGGGGCTTGGCCGCTGGGAGCCTCGATCCAGTAGCGGCGGCGTTGGAAGGGGTAGCCGGGCAGTCCGGTCCGGGCCCGGGGCCACTGGGTGGGCTCCAGGGCGTGCCAGTCGACCTCGGCCCCGGCCGCCCACATGCGGCCGACGGCTGCCAGCAGGGCGTCTTGTGCCGAGGTCTCGTCTCCGGGTGCGGGCAGGGTGGGTACCAGAGTGCGCTGCAGAGCTCCCACGCCGCTGCGGGCCAGGGTGGTGAGGGTCCGTCCCGGCCCGCACTCGACCAGCAGCAGGCCCTGTTGTTCCAGCAGTCGCTCGACACCCGAGCCGAAGCGGACGGTGTCGCGGGCGTGGCCGGCCCAGTAGTGGGGGTCTGCCGTCTGCTCTTCGGTGATCCAGTCACCGGTCCGGTTGGACAGATAGGGGATACCCGGCCGGCCGAGGCGCAGGGAGGCGGATTCCTCGGCCAGCGCGGGCAGTATGGGGTCGAGCATGCTCGAGTGAAAGGCGTGCGAAGTATGCAGGGCCCGGTGGCCGATGTCCCGGCGGGCCAGTTCCTTCGCCAGCTCTTGGACGGCATCGTGCGGGCCTGCGGCCACACACATCCCGGGTGCGTTGACAGCGGCGACGTCGAGGTCGGCGTGGCCGTCGATGAGCTCGCGCAGTGCGTTCTCGTCAAGACCGACGGAGAGCATGGCTCCACTGGGCACCTGCTGCATCAGGGCGCCGCGGCGTGCGACCAGGCGCAGCGCGTCGGGCAGCCGCAGGACGCCGGAGAGACAGGCCGCGGTGATCTCCCCGACACTGTGTCCGAGCAGGGCCCGCGGTGTCAGGCCCCAGGAGATGAGCAGCTGGGCCAGTGCGTACTCCACGGCGAAGAGCGCCGGCTGGGCGAACTGGGTGCGCTGCAGCCGCTCGGCGGCGCGGTGCCAAGCGTCAGGGGTGCTGACATCCGGGTACAGCACATCGCGCAGGTCATGGGCGAAGTGGGGGCGCAGCAGCTCCGCACACTCATCGATACATGCACGGAAGCAGGGCTCGCTGTCGTAGAGCTCGCGGCCCATGCCGGGGTACTGGCTGCCTTGGCCGGGGAAGAGGAGGGCGATACCGGTCGTGGTGCCGGAGGCGGTGGAGGTGGCGGTGCGAGTGGGGTCGTACGTTTCGAGGGCTTCCGCGGCCTCGCCGGCCTCCCGGCTGATGACGATGCGGCGGTGTGCGAAGGCGCGGCGTCCGGTCTGCAGGGTATGGGCGACGGTGGGCAACGGGGCCACGCCGGGGTCCCGCAGGGCAGTGGCCAGGGCGGCCGTCGCCTCCTCCAGGGCCGGCGGAGTATGGGCGGACAGCGGCAGGAGCTGCACCGTGCGGGCGGGCTGGGGGGTGGGCGCGGGCTCGGGGGCTTCTTCCAGGACGACGTGGGCGTTGGTGCCGCCGAAGCCGAAGGAGCTCACGCCGATGCGCAAGGGGATGCCCTCGCTCGGGCGCTGCCACGGCTGCAGCCGGTCGTTGACGTAGAAGGGCGAGCCTTCGAAGGTGATGCGCGGGTTGGGGCGGGAGAAGTTCACGGTGGGGGCCAGTTGCCGGTGCTTGAGTTGCAGTACGGCCTTGAGCAGGCCGGATATGCCGGCGGCGCTGTCGAGGTGGCCGATGTTGGCCTTCACCGAGCCGATGGCGCAAGAACCCTCGGTCAGCGCGTCCGGAGAGTGGGCGGCACTGTGGAAGCCTTCGGTCAGGGCGGCTATCTCGATGGGGTCGCCCAGCGGGGTGCCCGTGCCGTGCGCCTCGATCGCGGTGATGCTGGCGGGTTCGATGCCTGCCACGCCCAGAGCCGTGGCGATGACGCCGGCCTGGCCGCGGACACTGGGGGCGGTGTAACCGACCTTGTCCGCCCCGTCGTTGCCGATGGCCGAGCTCTTGATCACGGCGTCGATCCGGTCGCCGTCGGCGAGGGCATCGGAGAGGCGCTTGAGCACCACCAGACCGGCACCGCTGCCGCCGACGGTGCCATTGGCTTCGGCGTCGAAGGGGCGGCAGTGACCGTCGGGCGAGAGGATCATGCCCTCTTCATGGAGATAGCCGACACGGTGCGGAACCCGCACGGTCGCTCCTCCGGCGAGGGCGAGGTCGCATTCATAGGACTGCAGCGCCTGTGCGGCCATGTGGACGGCCACGAGGGAGGAGGAACATGCGGTCTGGACCGAGACGGCCGGGCCTTCCAGACCGAGCTTGTAGCCGATGCGGCTGGCCAGGTAATCCTTGTCGTTGGCAATGAGCAACTCGAACCCGGCGGCGGAGGCATCGACGCGGCGTCCGGGGAGAAGGTTGTTGAGCAGGTAGCCGGAGAGACTGCAGCCGGCGTAGACGCCGACACCTTCGCCCCCATGGGGGTGGCCGGCGTCCTCCAGGGCGTGCCATGCGCATTCCAGGAGGATGCGGTGCTGGGGGTCGAGCAGAGCTGCCTCGCGGGCGCTGTAGCCGAAGAAGCGGGCGTCGAAGCGGTCGATGTCGTCCAGCGCACCACCTGCGCGTACGTAGGCCGGGCTGTCGAGCAGTTCGGGGGCGACGTGACCGGCGAGGTCTTCATCGGTGAAGGTGGTGATCGACTCGACGCCGGCCCGCAGATTGCGCCAGAACTCGTCGAGGTTGGTGGCGCCGGGCAGCCGCCCGGCCATGCCGATCACCGCGATGTCGCCGGTGTCCTGCTCGAAGGCCGTTGCCATGTCGTTCCTTTCAGAGGTGCGCGCTCACGGCACGAGGAGGCGGTTACTGTGCGTCGCTGCGGCGGCCGCGGGCCTGCCGCCGGCGGCGGGCCCGTTCCGAGGCGGTGCCGGCGGCCGCGGGGGCAGTGCCTGGCGTGGTCAAACGGCCGGCCAGGCGGCGCACATTGGGTTCGCTGAAGAGCGTGGTGATGGGGAAGTCGAGGGCGAGCGTCTCCCGCAGTTCCCGGTAGATCCGGGTGATGGTCAGGGAGTCCAGCCCGAGCTCGAAGAAGTTGTCGGTGACCTTCGCGCGCTTGTGGGGGGTGTGGGTAAGGACGACCTGCAGGATCCTCTCTTCCAGCTGCGTTACCGGTGCGGGAACGGTCGCGTGGAGAGAGTCCTCGTCCCGCCGCGCGGCCACCGGGTCCGGGAGGCCGGAGCGGTCGAGTTTGCCGTTGGCGGACAGTGGCAGGCGGTCCAGGACGCTCAGGGTGGGCGGGACCATGTAGCCCGGCAGTTGCTCCGCGGCAAAGGCGCGGACTGCGGCGAGGAGTTCTTCGTCGGCGGTCCGGTCACCGCGCTGTTCAGGTACCACATAGCCGACCAGGTGGCGGTGGTGCCGCTCCCCCGGCGCGGCGGCCACTGCGGCCGCCACTGCTGGGTGCCGTGCCAGGGCTGCTTCGATCTCGCCCAGCTCGATGCGGAAGCCACCGATCTTGACCTGGAAGTCCTCCCGGCCCAGGAACTCGATGTGCCCCTGAGGCGTCCACCGGCCCAGATCCCCCGTGCGATACAACCGCTCACCGGTATCGGGATGAGTGACAAAAGAGGCAGCGGTCCGCTCCGGATCGTTCCAGTACCCCTCGGCCAGCCCCACCCCGCCGATGAACAACTCCCCGGGCACATGAACCGGGCACTCCTGCCAACGGTCATTGAGCACGTGAAAACGCTGATTACGCAACGGCATGCCATACGGAATGGACTCCCAGGCAGCATCCACCTCCCCCACCGGATACGCAATCGACCAGATCGCCGCCTCGGTCGCCCCACCCAGACTGACCACATCAACACCCGGCACCAGCCCACGCAACCGGCCCGGCAGATCAACCGGAATCCAGTCACCGGACAGCAACGCAAGCCGCAACGGCAAACCATGATCCGTACCGGTGGCGTGTTCCACCAGTATTGCCATCAGAGCCGGCACAGAATTCCACAGGGTCACCCCGTGCTCGCGGATCAGCTCCAGCCAGTGGTCGGGGTCACGATTGGAACCCGGACGCGGCAGAACCAACGTCCCACCCGCACCCAGCACACCGAACACGTCGTACACCGACAGATCGAAACTCAGCGACGACAGGCCCAATGCCACATCCGCGGCGTGCACACCGAAGCGCTCGGTGATGTCCGTGCACGTGTTCAACGCGGCCCGGTGGGAGACTGCCACGCCCTTCGGCGCACCGGTCGATCCGGAGGTGTAGATCACGTACGCCAGGTCCGTGGCGGGTTGGGGCCGAGGCGGTTGTGTGGCAGGAAGTGGGCCGGTGAGGTCGATGGGTTCCTGGATGACATGGTCCGGCCAGTCGGTTGTGCAGGAGTCGGCCGCTGTCAGGAGAACGGTGACTCCGGCGTGCTCGATGAGGTGGCGGCGTCGCTGGGCGGGCAGGCCGGGATCGACGGGGAGGTAGGCGCCGCCGGCCAGCAGTACGCCCAGGGCCGCCACGATCTGCTCCCGGCCCTTGGGCAGCGCTACACCCACCAACTCGTTGCCTGTCACCCCCACTTCGGACAGGCGCCTGGCGACGTGGCCGGCATGGGCGTGCAGCTCGCCGTAGGTGAGAGTGCCTTCGGCAGTGATGACTGCAGTCTTGCCGGGTTGCCGTGCGGCCTGCTTCACGAGAGCGGAGTGCAGGAGGCCGTCGGGGATCGGGCCGGCCGTGTCGTTGGCCTTGGTGACCAGTTGATGAGGGAAGGAGGATTCGGGGCGTGGGGTGGTCCAGGCGGCGTCGTTCTCCACCAGGTCGGTGATGAGCTGGTGATAGGCGGTGAACATCTCTTCCGCCAAGCCCTCCGGGAAGGCTTCGACGACGGTGTCCCAGTTGAAGGCCAAGCCGGTGCCGGTTTCCCAGACCTGGTGGTCGATGAGGACCTGAGGGGTCTGGGAAATGCCGTAGGTCCACTCGCCGAGCCAGTCCACCGGCAGATCGGGGCCGCCGTCATGGGCCTGGCCGCGGGCGCTGGCGAAGACGACGGGGGCGAGGAGGCCACCGGTCGCCCGCCGGTGCTCTGCCAGGTCCCGCAGTACGCGGACACCGCTGTAGGCACGGTGTTCCAGGTCCGCCCACAGCTGCCGCTGTATCTGCACGGCCAAGTCGCCCAAGCCGCTTGCTCGGTAGAGGTCGACCTCCAGCAGGGTGACGGAGGTGAAGTCGCCGAGGACTGCGTCGATGTCCGGGTGCAGGGGCCGGCGATTGAAGGTCGGGATGTTGAGCAGAAAATGCCCGTTGCGTGCGTAGCGGCCCAAGGTGGTGGCGTATGCGGCCAGGAGCACGCAGGAGGGGGTGACGCCCAGCTCGGCGGCGCGTCGGCGTAGGCGATCCCAGGCCGGGCCGGCCAGTTCGGCGGCCAGCCGGTGGAAACGAGGGCTGCGGAGGGACTCCACCGGTGCGGTCAGCGGCAGGTCGGGGCCGGCCGGCAGGGTGTCGATGCGGTTGTTCCAGTACTGGCGCGAAGCCTCGTATCCGGGCCCGTCGCTCGGTTCCTGAGTGGCGGTGACGTAGTCGCGGAAGCCGATGCCTGGGGCAGGCAGGGTGAGCTCGGGGTCTTCGTACAGTGCCTGCCATTCGCGGAAGAACAGGCGCAGGCTCCACACATCGAAGATCAGCAGGTCGAGCCCGACGTGCACCCGCGTGCGGTCCCCGTCCAGGACGGTGACACGGATGTCGAACAGGGGCCAGCGGTCGGGTGGGAAGACATCGTGCGACATCTCGTCCCGGACGGTGGCCAGATGATGCTCGACGTCGTGGGTGCTCCGGCCGCGCAGGTCGTACTCGGTGACAGGGGTGCCGGCCACGGCGTCCGGAGGCAGTACCCGCTGGCTGCCGTCGCGGTCCACAACGGCACGCAGCATGTCGTGGCGAGCCACCAGGCGGTCCAGGGCGGTGCGCAACCGGGCCGGCTGCAGATGTGTGGCGTCGAACTCGGCGAAGAAGTGGGTGGAGACGCCGCCCAGCGGGAAGTCATCGCTGCGTCCGACGAGATAGGCGTGCTGCAGATCGGTCAGAGGGAAGGGGGCGTTGCGTTGTCCCGGCTCGGGCGACAGCGTCGGGGTCGCAGGGGCGGAGCCGTCGGGCGTGGATTCGACGAGGGCGCGGGCCAGGCTGTCGATGGTGGCGGCGCCGAGGTCGCTCAGCGGCAGCAGCAGGCCGGTTTCCCGGTGGAGCCGGCTGCGCAGTTCCATGATGCGCAGGGAGTCCAGACCCCACTGGAGCAGCGTGCGTTCCTCCCAGGCCGGGGTCGGGGTGAGGCCGAGCGCGGCGCTGATCCAGTCGCGTAGTGTCCCGGTGACCTCTGAGGGGTCGCTACGGGCCTCCGGCGCGCGCAGAAGGGCTGCCAGAGAGGTGTCACCGGCTGCCCCTGCAGGGGCGGTGGGCTCTGCGGTACTGCGTTGCCGGTCGCTCGCCGCGGCCAGCACGGTCAGTTCGCCGGCGTCATAGGCGGTCCGGCAGGCGTTCCGCTGCACCTTGCCGCTGGCCGTGGTGGGTATCTGGTGGTGCGGTACGAAGACGAGCTCGTGAACGTCCACCTCATGGGCGGCGATGATGGCCCGGGCGAGTTCCCCGGCGGCCTGGCGCAGGTCACCCAGCTGACGTACAGCAGCCTCGTGCAGCCCCTGGACGACGACCAGGCGTTCTTCGTCCTCCCGGTCCACGGCGACCGCGGCGGTCGGGAGATCGGTGAGGCAGGGGTGGGCCTGGCGGCAGGTGAGCTCGATGTCCTGGGGATGCAGGTTGCGGCCGCGGACGATGATCAGCTCTTTGCGCCGGCCGCAGATGACCAGCTCGCCGCGGTGCAGGAAGCCCAGGTCACCGGTGCGCAGATAGCGCAGGTCGCTGTCGGGCAATGAGGCGTCGAAGGTCTCTGCCGTTTCGATGGGACGGCGCCAGTAGCCGTCCATGACCACCTCACCGGTCACCCATACCTCTCCGACCTGGTCGGGGGCGCATGGGCGGTGGGTATCGGGATCGACGATGACGATGTCCGCTCCCTTCCCCGGTGCGCCGCAGCCGATCAGGGTGCGGGTGCGCGGGGTGGACGGGCTCGCCGACCGGACCGCGCCCCGCTCCAGGGCGGCGGCGTCCAGGTTCACCCGGACCGGGGGTTCCGGGCTTCGGTGGCCGGTGACGATGAGCATCGTCTCGGTGAGGCCATAGGCGGGGAACAGGGCTTCCTTGCGGAATCCGAAAGGAGCGAACGTTTCGCTGAAACGCTGAAGCGTGCGGTGGCGGATGCGGTCGGCGCCGATGAGCGCGGTGGACCAGTTGCTCAGGTCGAGGCGGTGACACTGTTCCTCGGAGATCAGCGCCGCGCACCGGTCGTAGCCGAACGGCGGGCCGCCGCTGAGCACGGGAGCGTCGATGTCGCTGATGGCCCGCAGCCAGCGCACCGGTTCGGCGACGAAGTCAGCGGGCTCCAGCAGGGTGGCCGAGCCGCCGACGTACTGGGCCAGCATGACGCTGCCGAGTGCGAGGGCGTGATGGGCGGGGAGCCAGTTCACCACGTGCCCTTCCTCCGGAAGGGCGGTGCGTTCACGCTGCAGCTCCAGTGTGGCCTGCAGCTGGGCGTGCGGAATGACGACGCCCTTCGGCTGGGAGGTGGAGCCGGAGGTGTAGAGCAGCAGGGCAGGCCGCGAGGGGTCGAGGCGGGCCGGTGGTGGCGCGTCGGTGAGCGTGAGGGCGGAGGACGGGGGTTCCTCGACGCAGTGCCAGCTCACGGGCACGGCACCGTAGCGTTCCAGCAGTGGGCGGCACATCTTCAGGAGCGCTTCGGTGGTGACGATCGCAGACACCTCGGCGTCGATGGCCGTGTATGCGAACAGCTTCCCGCGCTCTTCATCACCGGCCGGCGGGGGTGGCAGCGGCACAGCGGCTGCTCCCAGATGCCAGGCTGCCTGGCAGGCGGCGAAGAGGCCGGGGCCGGCCGGGAGCACCACCAGGATGCGGTCGCCGGCGGCTACGCGGTCGTGCAACGCGGTTGCTATGGCCTGTGCTTGGGCGGCCAGCTGTCCACGGGTGAGGCATTCCACGGCATCGGGCGTGCCGGGTGCGTCCGCTGGGCGCACCAGACGCAAGACCTCTCGCTGGGGGTCCTTTTCGGCGAGTTCCCGAAGCACTTCTGCCGGTGTCCGCGGCGTCCGCGCCGGCACGATGTCGACCATCGGTGCTCCCTCGTCCTCGTTGCCTGTTGCTTGCTGGATGGATCAGCGCGCAGTTCACGGTGCCAGGGAGAACGCATGGGCCCTAGGCTCGAACGCTGTGCCTGACAGGGCCTGTTGCTTCCTGCTCGGTCGAGGGGGACGCCTGTGGTGCCCGATCGGGCACGGCGCGTGGCCCGGAGGGTTGCGTTACGTGGCGCGGCCTTCCGACGGCCGCGAAGTGGTGTATGCCGGAGCGTGGCAGGCTTCGGGTACGGTGCCGCCAGGGAGGGGAACGGGCGTGGGGAATATGCCGGAAGACATCGCCAACTTACTGCGCAAGGAATTGGGACAGTGCAGCCCGGCCGAGCGGCGCGTGGGCCGGGTCCTTCTCGCCGACTATCCGGCGGCGGGCCTGACGACGGTCGCCGCTCTTGCCTCGCGCGCAGGGGTCAGTGCGCCCACTGTCGTCCGGTTCGCTCGCCGCTTCGGATTCGACAGCTACATCGCCTTCCGCGCGGCCTTGCAGCGGGAGGCCGAAGCGCAGCGGGAGCAACCCGCTGCGTCCTCTGCCGCGACCGCCCGTGCCGAGCCTTCGGGCACCTGCCCAAAAAACACTCCTGAGCTGCTCATTGACCGTGCCGGGCAGGCGATCGCGGTCGGCACCCAGGAGACCTTGACATCGTTGCCGCCCGACGAAGTGCAGGCGGCGGCCGCACTGTTGGCCGACTCTTCCCGGCGACTGCTGCTCGGCGGGGGGCGCTTCACCCGGCTGCTGGCGCACTATCTCACCTTGCATCTGCTGCAGTTGCGCGAAGGGGTGCATCTCCTGCCCGAGGGCGAAATCGAGCTCGCCGCCCTGCTGTCCCGCATCGGGCGCCGCGACGTGCTCGTACTCTTCGATTACCGCCCCTACGAGCGGCCCACCACCGAAATCGCCCGCCACGCCAAAGCCGCAGGGGCCAGGCTTGTGCTGTTCACCGACCGGTGTCTCTCCCCACTCTCCGAACTGGCCGATGTCGTCCTGCCGGCCGCCGTCGCTGCGCCTTGCCCTCATGGCAGCCTGGTGCCCAGCCTTGCCGTGATCGAGACGCTGATCGCGAAGCTCACCGTGAGTGTCTCTCCGGCGACGGATCCGCAGCACGTGTGCGTCTGACAGCCCGTGGCGTCCGAAAGCGAGCTGTAACTTCCCTGCCATGCCTCACCAGGGGCGCTGCCGCTTGTTCAAGCATGAACTGAATGGCATCTACTGTTACATCTTCCCCTCACTCACTCAAAGTTGTAACGTCCCGGTCATGGTTCCGCGGGACGCTGACGTCACGTGTGGAGTGCCGGCCCCGCCGCCACCGCTGCGAGCAACTACCTCGGTCCCCTGATTGTGACCCCCATGTTTGAACGATCCAACGACGAGGAGGGATGGTCGGTGAGCGAACAAGCGACCCACCATCACGACATCCTTGACCTGCCAGATCTGTCCGCGGTGCCTCCCCACCTGCAGGTGGCGGTGTTCCACCAGGACGAGATCATGCGGTGCGGTCTCGAGACCCTGCTGCAGGCACTCCCCCACATCGGAGCGGTGCACGTGCTCGACACCCCTGCGCTCGGCGGCACCGCTCTGCTGCATCACCGGCCCGACATCGTTCTGCTTCCGGCCTCGCTGGCTCCCGAACTGCTCCGGGACCTGGTGGCCACCGCACACCGGGCGGGCGCTAAGGCGCTGCTCATGCTGACCGCGCTGGACCGAACCAGCATCCAGCGCACCAGCCACCTGGCAGCCGACGGCTTCGTGCTGGAGGCGGGCCTGACGGCGGAGACGCTGGCGCACACTGTCCAGTCGGTCCTGCGCGGTGATATTCCGGTACCGCCCAGCCTGGTGCGCGAACTGCTGTCGGAGGTGAACTCTCAGGGGCACAACGACCGCGGACCACAGCTCACCCCGCGCGAGGAGGACACCTTGACCTTGTTGGTCCAAGGCATGAGCAACAAGCAGATCGCCCGCCGCCTCGGCATCTCCGAGCACGGCGCCAAGCGGCACGTCTCCAACGTCCTGGCCAAGCTGCACTGCCCCAATCGCACGGTGGCCGCGGTAGTCGCGGTGAAGAACGGCCTGATCCCCGCCCCGGTGTACTGACACCCGAGGCCGTCTGCCGCGTCGTGCACACCGTGACGGCGGTGACCACGCCACCGGGGTCGACGGAGCGGAAGGCCGACGACGCACAGTGCGGTGGTACCGGACGACCGGTACCACCGCACTGTGCCGTCAGTGCTGGAACTGCGCCAGATATGCGTGCTGGCTCGGCAGTTCCTCCACCAGGCGGGCCGCCTCCTGGCGTATCTGCGCGAACTGACGCCGGGCCTCGGCGTCGTCCAGCAGGTCCAGGGCGGCGCGGCTGTGGGCCGGCGGCCTGCCCAGGCCGAGCAGCATGACGTTGTAGGAGTACGGCTCGAATCCGTGGTAGTGGGGGTAAATGGTGCTCTGCGAAGGCAGTTGGGAGTTCCACAGCTGCAGGCGCTCGGCCATGCCCTCGGGCACCTGGCGGTCCTCGGTCGCCTTCCAGTAGGGGGTGTCGTTGCGGGTGGCGGCCTTGTAGTGCAGTACCAGGAATTCCCGCACGCCGTCCAGGCAGCGAGCGACGCTCTGGTTGTAACCACGGGCCAGCCCCGGGTCCCAGTGAGCGTCGGGGAAGTGCCGGACGAGCTGCTCGATGCCGTGCTGGATGAAGAAGATGCCGGTGGATTCCAGCGGCTCGACGAAGCCGCTGGACAGACCGATGGCCACGCAATTGTTCACCCAGGAACGGCGGTTGCGCCCGATGCGCATGCGGATGTGGTTGGCCTCGACATCGGCCGCCGCGCTGCCGACGAAGGTACGCAGCTCCTTCTCGGCCTCCTCCGGTGAGCAGAACTGTGAGGAGTAGACGTAACCGGTGCCGATCCGGCCGAACAACGGAATGGTCCAGATCCACCCGCAGTCCCGGGCGGTGGCGGTGGTGTAGGGCGCCATCCCCTCCCGTTCGCTGTCGACCGGCACACGCAGGGCCACTGCCCGGTCGTTGGGAAGAACATCCTGGTAGGACTCGAAAGGCTCGTGCAGGGTTTTGTTGATCAGCAGTCCGCGGAAACCGGTGCAGTCAATGAACAGATCGCCGGCGATCTCGCCGTGTTCCTTGGTCAGGACGCTGGTGATCCAGCCACGGTCGTCCTGCCGGACCTCAACGACGTCGTCCAGTACCCGTTTCACGCCGCCGTCCGTGCCATGGCCGGCGAGGAACTCCGCCAGCTTCGCGGCATCGAAGTGATAGGCGTAGGGGAACTGGGTGTCCTGCTGGAACATCGTCGTACGGCGCTGACGGTCGCCACCGTCGTGCAGTGATCCCTCGAAGAGCTCGCCGTCGAGCCGCTTGGGAGAGCGCTTGGCCTCACACAGCGCCGGCAGGACATAACACGCTTCGTCGAACCGCTGCCCGTCCTGCAGCTTCAGCCACCAATCGGTGAGGGGGAAGCCGTCAGGGTTCCGTAGCCGTTCGAAGGGGTGGTAGAAGTGCTCTCCTTGCCCGCGCCAGTTCTCGAAGCGGATGGCGAGCTTGTAGGAACCATTGCAGTGCGGCATCCACTCGCGTTCGGCAAGGCCGAGATAGTCGAAGAAGTGCCGGACGGTGCTGAAGGTGGCTTCCCCCACCCCCACCGTCGGGACGTCGGCCGATTCCACTAGGGTGACGTTCAGCCGGTCGCCGAAGGTGGCACGCAGGTAGGTGGCTGTCATCCAGCCTGCGGTACCGCCTCCGACGATCACCACGTTGTTCAGCATGCGGTCGGGGCCTCTCGTTCGTAGTCGTAGCCGGGCGGGGGACTCAGGGCCGGGCCCGGTCACTGCCGGTCGTCTGGTGCACCGGGTCGGCGGCGAGGACGTTTCGCAGCTCCCACAGGTGCGGGAAGAAGCGGTGGCGCACAGTGCGCTCGAGGTAGTCGATGGAGGCGCCACCGGTGCCTCGGGACGCGCCACCGATCATGCGGCGCACCAGGATCACGTGCTCGGTGCGCCACCGCAGCCACAGCTCGTCGTAGTCCAGCAAGAGCTCGCTGAGCACGTGGAGGGTCGTCTCCAGGTGCGGCTGGCGGTACAGCTCCGCCCAGTCGCCCACACCGGCCCGGCGGGCAGCGTCGAGGTGGGCCTGGGCCAGGCTGCGACGGTGCAGATTGCGAGCGACGGCCTCGGGAAGGGTGCCGCCATTGGTGGCGCGCAGGTCCTGGAGGTACTGCTCATTGCGGAGGCCGGAGGCGACCTCCAGCTCGCGGAATTGCGCGGACTGGAAACCGCTGGCGCCACTCAGCCGCCCACGGAAGGCGTGGAAGCTCTCCGGTGGCAGGTCCCGCAGGCTGCGCAGCTGGGCCAAGAGGGCGTGCATGACGTCGTTGACGCGGCGCATGACCGTGCAGCACCGGGCGAGCCGGTCGGCGTCCAGCAGCAGGACCAGCTGTCGCACGTCGTGGTGGAGAAGCTTGAACCACAGCTCCATCGCTTGGTGGACCACGATGAAGTGCAGTTCGTCGTCCTGTGTGCTCAAGGGTTGCTGCAGGCTGAGCAGGTCGGGGATGTGCAGGTAGTTGTCGTAGGTCAGCCGGCGGTCGCAGGCGGCAGTTGCGGCTCGCTGGCCAGTACTGGCCGTCGCCATGGTGTGCTTCCTTCCGTACTGGTGAGCTTCAGGCGCCCGTGCGGAGCGTCGGTGGCTGCATCACCGGCTGCGCCGGTGCGGTAGCGGCGCAGCAGGCTGGCCAGCGGAGGTGCAAGCACGGTGCGGAGGGGAGTCAGCACCGCGAGCACGGTGTGAAGACCGGGAGTGATCAGGCCGCGCTGCAGGGCGATGTCGAGCGGTACCAGCTCCACCAGGTCGCGCGCATTCATCAGCACGCCGGCCGCGGAGGCGTCCGAGCCGGTCAGGCGCAGAGCGAGGGCGGAGGAGGCGGATCAGCTGCCGCCGGTGGTCAGCAGAACCGGCGGGAAGGCAGGCCGTGGTCACGACGGCGAGTTGCAAGAGCATGCGCGTGGTCAATTCGGCAGCATCGGGCACTGCGTCTCCTTCGCCGGTCCTCTCGCACGCGGAACATCCAGCCCCGCTCAGGTGACCTTTCCGGCAATGCCGTGGGCGCGGCAGCCCCGATGGTGGTGTCGTACCGGGGCGGCGGTGAGGTACCCGATCCGGTACGCCCATGTGGGCGGGCCCCGGGGGCAGAGGCCGCACGGGGCCCGCGCCGGACGTCAGGTCCCGACGGTCAGCCGGGCACTGGTTTCGAGGGTGACCGCACCGTCGCTGCCTACCTCCATCGTGAGGGGGTGGCCTGCCACCTGCATGCCTTCCACCCTCAGGGGGCGCCAGGCGTCGTGCTCCAGCGGGGTTGCGGTGAGCCGGCCGTTGGGGACATCCGCCTGGAGGCCCAGGACGGACTGGAGCAGCAGGAAGACCGACGCGGCAGCCCATGCCTGCGGCCGGCAGGAGGCCGGGTAGGGGGCGGGCGCGGTGTCGTGTGCGCGGCCATGGCCGGCGAACAGTTCGGGCAACCGTGCCTGGAAGCCGCCGGAGGCGGTGACCAGGCCCTGGGCGAGCGCGGAGGCGGTAGTGCCACAGCCGGCTCGGGCCAGCCCGTGAACGGTGATTGCGGTGTCGTGCGGCCAGACGGAGCCGATGTGGTAGCCGAAGGGGTTGAAGCCGGTCGAGTCCGGGGCCAGGGTGCGCACGCCGAACCCGGAGTTCAGTTCCGGTGCGCCCAGCCGGGCGGCCAGGGCGGCGCTCTCCCCGGCGGTGAGCAGCCCGGTGCCGAGCAAGTGCCCCATGCTGGAGGTCACCGTGTCCAGAGGTCGCTTGTCCTTGTCCAGGGCTGCGGCGCAGTAGGGACCGGCTGCGTCCTCCAGCCAGAAGTGGGCGCGGAAGCGGGTGCGCAGGGTGTGGGCCCATTCCTCCCAGCGGTCCGCGCCGGGGCGGCCGAAGGCGCGCAGGAGCGCGGCGCCACCGAGGGCGGCTTCGTGCGCGTAAGCCTGTACCTCGCTGAGGGCGATGGGCGGTTGGGCGAGGCGCCCGTCGCGGTGCCGAATGGAGTCGCCGGAGTCCTTCCAGCCCTGATTGGCCAGACCTCGTCCGGTGCGGTCCACGTACTCCAGCAGGCCGTCACCGTCGGCGTCGCCGTGTTCGGCCATCCAGTGCAGGGCTGCTTCGGCGTGCGGAAGCAGGGCGTGGACCTGCTGCTCGTCCATGCCCCAGCGCCAGGCGTCGTGCAGCAGGATCACCCACAGCGGGGTGGCGTCGATCGTGCCGTAGTAGCACGGCGGCAGGCAGTGGTCATCGTCGAGGCGCAGCGGAGCCCGGCGGACTTCATGCAGGATTTTGCCGGGTTCCTCCTCCGTGTCCCTGTCGATGCGGACGCCCTGACGGCGAGCGAGGGTGCGCAGTGTGCCGGCAGCCAGGTCGGTGCCGAGCGGGAGCAGCATGCGGGCGGCCCACAAAGAATCCCGGCCGAACAGGGTCAGGAACCAGGGCGCGCCGGCGGCCAGGAAGGAGTCGCGCGGATCTTCGGGATCGGCGAGGAGCATGCGCTGCAGGTCGGCGGTGGACTGCTCGGCCAGGTGGTCCAGCTGCCGGTCGGCGCTGTGGACACGCGGCGGCGACCAGGGCAGACGGTCTGCCGCTACCGCTGGGAAGAGCGGCGGCCCGCTGTCCTGGAAAGTGCACTGCAGCGCGCAGTGCCAGGCGGCCCCCGGGGGCAGGTCCACGCGGTAGCGCAGTTCTCCTTCGGTGGTGTGGGTGGCATCGGGGAGCGGAGTGCTGTGCAGTGTGGTGCGCAGCGCACCGTCCTGCCAGTGCAGACCGGCGTCGTCGGCCTCGGCGGCGGCGGGAGGGGGCAAGGTGCGGCCGGACTTGATGTCCTCCATGGCGGCGAAGTCGGCACCGGCGGTGATGACCACTTCGGTGCGCACATGGCGGGTCCCGGCGTTGCGCAGCTCGATGTCCTCCTCCAGCCGGTCGGGGAGGACTCGGCGCTGCCGGTGCAGGGTGAGGGCGGGGTCCGGAGTGGTCTCTGCCGTGCCGCGCAGCACGGCACGGAACGCGGCTCGGTCCGCGCCGCGGACATGGCCGGCGACCGGGGAGAGGAGGGTGCCGTGGGCCTGGACCTCCAGGCGCGAGAGGAAGCGCCGGTCTCCGTGGAAGTAGCCGTCGGCGCCCTGAGCGATCTGCCCATCGGGCCTTGAGATCGCCAGCGCGGGGGCGTACAACGTCACGCAGGCATCGTGCAGGAAGGGCTGCAGGGCCGGGGTGATCGGGGCTGCGTCCTGCCCGTGGTCACTCCTCTTGACAGGCAACGTCATCGAAGCCAACCTTTCTTCGTTAGATCGATCAAATTCACAATAGGCCCAAGTCATCGGGAAGTTGAACGCTTTTTGATCGATAAATCAATGTCGACAGCGGCCTGGTTGCAGGCTGGAGGACGAGGAGCAGCGCGATGACGCGCAGGACGGATGCGCCCGGCGCACCGGTCACGATGGCCACTGTGGCACGGCGGGCGGGGGTGTCCACGCAGACGGTGTCCAACGCCTTCAACGCCCCTGAGTTGTTGCGTTCGGAGACTCTGGTGCGGGTGCGGAAGGCGGTCGCGGAACTGAACTACCGGCCGCACCGGGCAGCCCGCTCCCTGCGGACCCGCAGTAGCAAACTGATCGGCTACGCCATCCGCGCCTCCGACGGCGGGGGCAACGTGATGGACCGGTTCCTGCACGCGCTGTCGCAATCCGCCGCCGAGGCCGGCTACCGCGTCCTGCTCTTCCCCTCCCCGGCCGGCCCCGCCGAGCTGGAGGAGTACGAGGAACTGCTGCGTGAGCACTCCGTCGACGCCTTCGCCTTGACGCACACGGTCCGCGGCGACAAGCGGCAGACGTGGTTGCACCGCCGGGGCATCCCCTTCGTCGCCTTCGGCCGCACCTGGGGTTCCAAGGGCGTCGGGGACTGGGTGGATGTCGACGGCGCCGCCGGCACCGGCCAGGCCGTGGACCACCTGGTTCAGCTCGGCCACCGCAGGATCGCCTATCTGGGATGGCCGGCCGGCTCCCCCGTGGGCGATGACCGTCTGCGCGGCTGGAAGGAGGCGATGAAGCGACACGGCCTGCCGGTCCGCGGGCTGCGTGCCCAGGCGTTGGGAGAGGTCGAGCAGGGTGCGGCTGCAGCTGGTGGGCTGCTCGATGCCGGCGCCTCCGCTGTCGTCACCGCGAGCGACACGCTGGCCATGGGCTGCTATCTGGCATTGCGCGACCGCGGGCTGAGCGCCGGCCGGGACGTCTCGGTGGTGGGATTCGACGACGCCCCCGCGGCGCAGTTGCTCTCCCCGGGACTGACCACGCTCCGGCAGCCGATGGAGGACGTCGGACAGATGTGCATGCAGTTGCTGCTGAAGCGCATCACCGACCCTTCGGCGCCCGCAGAACGCGTCCTGCTCGCCCCGCATCTGGTGGTACGCGACAGCACCGCACCTGTGCCGCTCACGGCATAAGTCCCCCCCCCAATCCCCAGTACGTCTCATTCAGCGCGCAGCTTCTCGGAGGAATCGATGCGATCTTGGATACGTACCGCTGCTCTCGTCGGATGCGGTTCTCTGGCCCTGACCGCGTGCGGAGGCGGGTTCGGCAGCGGCGGGAAGGCGCAGAACGAATCCGCTCACCAGTCGCTCCGCGTCATGATCGCCACCTCCACGGACGCGGAGGGAGCCGCGGTGAAGGAGGCGGCGGCCTCCTGGGCCGAGCGCACCGGTAACAAAGTCACCGTCATACCGTCCCAGGACCTGCGGCAGCAGCTCGGTCAGGGTTTCGCCGGCGGGAACCCGCCCGACGTCTTCTACACCACGTCCGAGAAGTTCGCGGACTACGCCGAGGGCGGCTCCCTCTACCCCTACGGCACGCAGCTCGAAGACGTCGAAGCGTTCTCCGAGGACCTGAGGAGGTCCTTCAGCCGGGGCGGCAAACTGGTCTGTGCTCCCAAGGACTCCTCCACACTGGCACTGGCCATCAACACAGAGCTGTGGCGCAAGGCCGGCCTGACCGAGAAGGACATCCCACGTGACTGGACGGACCTGCAGCGGGTGGCCCGCACCCTGACCCGGGGAAAGGTGACCGGCCTGACCTTCGATCCGACCTACAACCGCATCGGTGCCTTCTTGCGGCAGAGCGGTGGCTGGATCACCGACAGTGCCCAGAAGAAGATGACCGCCGACACTCCGGCGAACGTTCGCGCCCTGACCTACGTGCGCGGCCTGCTGCGCTCGGGGGCCCTGAAGTACCCCAAGCAGATCGACTCGGGGTGGGGCGGGGAGGCATTCGGCAAAGGCCGGGCGGCCATGACCATCGAAGGCAACTGGCTTGTCGGTGGCCTGAAGAAGGATTTCCCCGACACCAAGTACCGGGTGGTTGCCCTGCCCGAGGGCCCTGCGGGCCGGGGCAACCTCTCCTTCAGCACCTGTTGGGGAGTGGCAAAGCAGAGCGCGCATCACAAGGCGGCCATTGACCTGGTGGAATCGCTCACCGCTCCCCGTCAGCAGTTGGAATTCGCCGACAGCTTCGGCGTCATGCCCTCGCGCAACGATGCGCTGAAGGTGTACAAGGAGCGTCACCCCGCCCAGCGAGCCTTCGTCGACGGTACCCGCAGCGCGCGAGGACCGGTGACCCTGGCCGGATTCGACAAGGTACTGAATCAGTTCGATACGGGCCTGGAATCACTGGCATCGGCAGATCCTCGCAAGATCCTCGCCGAACTCCAGCGCAACGGCTCACAGGCGCTGGCGGACGAAGGCTGAGGCAATGAGCGCACCGACTCTTGCGCATGACCACGCGGCGTCTCCTGAGTCGCGCCACCGTGACGGCCGCCGGCGCCGCCCGCGGCGGCCGATCCGCGGCCGGGAAGGACTGTGGGGGTGGATCTTCGCCAGTCCTCTGGTAACAGTGCTCGGCCTGTTCCTGCTGGTTCCGATTCTGATGGCGGTATGGGTCAGCCTGCTGGACTGGAACGGGCAGTCCAACCCCTTCACCTCCTCTGCCGATTTCGTAGGGCTGGACAATTACACCGACCTGCTGCTGCACGACGGTCTGGACCGGCAGCAGTTCATGACCGCGGTACGCAACAACCTCTACTACGTACTGCTGGTCGTTCCGCTGCAGACAATCGTCTCTCTCGGGCTCGCGCTCGCTGTCAATCAGCGTCTGCTGCGCGCTCGGGGCCTGTTCCGTACGGCGTTCTATTTCCCCTCGGTGACCAGCTCCATCGCGATTTCCACCGTGTTCCTCTTCCTCTTCCAAGGTGGCGGCACGGTCAACACCCTGCTCGGCATGCTGGGCATCGACGGACCCAACTGGTTCACCGATGCCCGCGGCCTGACCTGGGTCGTCCTTGACGCCTTGGGGCTGGTCGACTCCGCACGTCCTCCCGCCGCTCTTGCCGGCCATGAGCTGTTCGGTCTGCCATGGTCGGAATGGCTGGCCGGGCCGTCGGTGGCAATGTGCACCATCATCGCCCTGGCCGTGTGGACGACCTCGGGCACGTTCATGCTGATCTTTCTGGCGGCCCTGCAGGATGTCCCTGCGGCGACGGAGGAAGCCGCCCGGATCGACGGGGCAAACCGGTGGCAGGTCTTTCGTCACGTCACGCTCCCGGCTCTGCGCCCGGTGGTTTTCCTCGTACTCACGCTCGGACTGATCGGCACCTGGCAGGTGTTCGACCAGGTCTATGTGATGAGCCAGGGCGCTCCCGGAAACACCACGCTCACGCCCGCCTACCTGTCCTACACCGCCGGCTTCAACGACGGGCACTACGGCAAGGGCGCGGCGATCGCCTTCGTGCTGCTCGCCGTGATCGTGGCGCTGACGTTGGTACAGCGATGGCTGCTGCGGGAGCGCGACGGCTCCCGCTTCCTCAGCCGGACAACGAAGCAGCGCCGGACGATGCGGAAGGCCGATCAGTGAAACCGAACCATTCCCTGCGTGCCGTCGGGTTCACGCTTCTCGCGTTGTGCGCGGCGCTGTTTCTCCTGCCCTTTGCGATCCAGGTGGCGACGTCTTTCAAGACCGATCCGGATGCTGCCGCGCACCCGCTGTCGCTCCTGCCCGACCCCCTCAGTCTTGCCGCTTACCGGCGGCTTTTCGGCCTCGACGGCGGGGACAGCGTGCCGTTCTTGCGCTGGCTGGGCAACTCGACCGTGGTGACCTTGGTGGTCACAGCGGGGCGGGTGCTGTTCGACTCCATGGCCGGCTACGCCCTCGCCCGACTGCAGTTCCGCGGCCGTGGCGTCCTGGTCGCGCTGGTGATCGGCGTGATGGCGGTGCCGGGTGTGGTGCTGCTGATTCCTCGCTTCCTGGTCCTGAACACCCTCGGCATCTTCGACACCTATGCCGGCATGGTGCTCCCGCTGATCGCGGACGCGGCCGGGGTGTTCATCATGAAGCAGTTCTTCGCCTCGATCCCGCGGGAGGTGGAGGAGGCAGCCCGGATCGACGGCGCAGGCATCGTGCGGACCTTCTGGTCGGTCATCCTGCCCATGGCCAGACCGGCACTGATCACTCTGACGATCCTGTCCTTTCAGGGATCGTGGAACGAGTTCACCCACTTCTTGGTCTCCACGCAGTCCCCGGAGTACGAGACGCTGACCACGGGCCTGGCCCGCTTCGTGTCCGGTGGGCTGGGCAACGGCACGCAGTATCCGCTCAAACTCACCGCAGCACTGCTGTCGACGATTCCGGTGGCGGTGCTCTTCTTCTGCTTCCAGCGGTATTTCGTCCGGGGCGCCAACAGCGACAGTGTCAAGGAATGACGCCGATGCCTGGTGCCGGCGTACAGCTGCACGTGCTCGGTCACGAGTACGCCGACTCCTGGCCCGAGGCGTGGCGGAACCGCGGGGTGACCGTGCGCCGGTCATCAGCCGCGGGCGGTCCAGCGCTGCTGAGCGGCGGGATGCCCGACGTGGCCCCAGCGCAGGAGCCGGTCGGCTGCCTCGGTGACGTCGTGAGCAGCTCGGCGTGCTGCGTCTATGACATCTCCGTGTTCGCTGACGAGGCGCTGGTAGATCGGTGCGTCGGTGTTGCTCGTCACGGCGCGTTGTGTCCTTCAGGATAGGTGCGGCCCGGCGAGCGGCGGCATGACGTGCAGGATGGCACGCAAGATATCAACTTCCCGGTGCGGACCGGGAGAGGACTGCCCAAGTGGTGTGCCCGCCTGCGGCCGGAGTATCGCCCCAGCTGTCGGCCAGTTCACGCACCAGATACAGACCTCGGCCGCCGGTTCCCAGGGCTGGGCAGCAGCCCGCCCTGTCCGTCACGGCGCGTTGCCGGCGGGAGATGCCGGAGCCCTGGTCGCTGACTTCTATGCGCAGCTGGCGGGCGCCCGAGGCCAGGCGCCGGCAGCTGAGCGACAAGGCGACCTCGCCCTGTCCGTGCGTTACGGCGTTGGTGACCAGTTCGCAGGTCACCAGCAGGGCATCGTCGGTGAGAGCGGTGGCGTGCCACAGCATGAGCTGGTCGCGCAGGAGGCGGCGTGCCACGCACGAGGCGCGGTCGCTGCGTGGCAGGGACCAGGTGCGCCCGCCGTCCTCGATTGTGCCGTGAGACGGGGCAGGGGGGTTCGCAGGGTTCGCGGCCCAAGTCATGAGATGTCACCCCGTCCGCGTTGTCCGTCCTGGTCGGCGGCGAGACGACGGACGGGAGCCGAGGTCAACGCGGCGGCACCGGGTGAGTCGAGCCGGCCGGGAGGCGTGGGCTGGTGGTCGTGAAGCCGGGTACGAGTGAGGTGATGTCGCACGGTGGATCCTTTCTCGTGGAGCATTCAGTGCGGGTGGTTGCCGTCGTCGTGGACGGGAGTTCCTGTGGCCGCCTACTGCGGGGCCGTCTCGGCGGCCTGCGGGGCCGCCTCGGCGGCAAGGTGCCCACTGCCCAAGCGGGTGATGAGGTCTGCCACCATGGTGGTGCGCGGGACGACGGAGGAGAGGTCCAGCCACTCCCCTGGGCTGTGATCGGCACCGCCGACCGGACCGAGACCGTCGAGGGTCGGGGTGCCGCAGCTGGAGACGTAGTTGGCGTCGGCCACTCCGCCGGTGCGGACGGCCTCGAACCCGAAGCCCAGGTTGTTCGCCACGGCAGCGGCTGTGGCGGCCATGGCGCGCGAGGCGGAGGTGCTCTCCATGGGAGGGCACAGTTC
The DNA here is from genome assembly GCF_020024005.1 of Streptomyces purpurogeneiscleroticus. Classification (NCBI taxonomy): domain Bacteria; kingdom Bacillati; phylum Actinomycetota; class Actinomycetes; order Kitasatosporales; family Streptomycetaceae; genus Streptomyces; species Streptomyces purpurogeneiscleroticus. The sequence continues at coordinate 51,741 of NZ_NHSG01000170.1, read as the reverse complement.
ACCGGCCGTAACAGTGGTGGTGGTGCCCTTGACCCAGCAGCGGTTGGCCAGGTTCTCGATATCGCGCTGGGTCGCCAGCAGGGCGGCGAGCGTCTCGGCGCGGACCTCCAGTTCGATGTCGGCGAGGTCGCAGACCACGTTGGGTCGGGTGCCGGCGCGGATGACTGCGGTGTTGATGCTCACTCCGGGGTTGCGCAGGTTGAGTTCTTCGATGGCCACGATGAGCCGGGCCGCGGCGAGGGCTGCGTTGGCGCCGCGCTCGGGCTCCACTCCAGCGTGTGCAGCGGTGCCCTTGATCCGTACCCGGAGGTCCACGACGCCCTTGCGGGCCTGGACGATGTCTCCGTTCTCACGGGCGCATTCCAGGCACAGGGCGTAGTCGGCGGCCTGTGCCAGGCGCTCGATGAGCGGGCGGCTGCCGGGAGAGCCGATCTCCTCATCGGGGGTGAGGGCAATGATGAGCTCGGCGTAGTGTTCCCGGCCGGTCTCGACCAGGGCACGGGCGGCGGTGATGGCGCTGAGGACGCCGGCTTTGTCATCGGTGACGCCGGGACCATAGGCAAGATCACCGTCGATGTGGAAGGAACGCTCGCGGGCAGTGCCGTCGGGGAAGACAGTGTCCAGGTGGGCCAGCAGCAGAATGACCCGGCCTCCGGCTTCGCGGTCGAGACGTCCCATGCGGCGCGCTATGACGGCGTCGCCCAGTCGGCGTCCCCGGGCGTTGGGTACCGGGATGCGGTCCACACTGAAGCCGATGCCCTGGAGCAGTTCTCCGGCCAGGCCGCCGACCTCGTTGACGCCTGCGGCATTCCAGGACCCGCAGTCGATGGCCACCATTCGCTGCAGGCTGCGCAGGTAGGAGCTGCGGAGTCCGGCGATATGGGCGTGCAGTTGCTGGGTGGCAGAAGGATCGGGGTGCGAGGAGGGCGTGTGCGGCATTACAGGACCTTGTTCAGGAAAGCGCGGGTGCGGGGGTGAGTCGGGGCGTCGAGCACGGCCTGCGGGGCCCCGGCTTCGACGATGCGGCCGCCGTCCATGAAGACGACGGTGTCGGCTGCTTCCCGAGCGAAGCCGATCTCGTGGGTGACCACGACCATGGTCATGCCTTCGGCTGCCAGGGAGCGCATGACGTCGAGAACGTCGCCCACGAGTTCGGGGTCCAGGGCGGAGGTCGGCTCGTCGAACAGCATCAGTTGGGGGTCCATGGCCAGCGCACGGGCGATGGCGACGCGTTGTTGCTGACCACCGGACAGCTGGCTGGGCCAGTGGTCGGCCCGGTCGGCGAGACCGACCTTGCTCAGCAGGCGGGCCGCCCGGTCCCGGGCCTCGGCACGCGGTGTGCGCTTGACCCGGACAGGGGCCTCCATCACGTTCTGGGCCGCGGTGAGGTGGGGAAAGAGATTGAAGCGCTGGAAGACCATGCCGATCTTCCGGCGGCGTTGGGCCACCTCCCGCGGGCGCAGTTCGTAGAGGGTGTTGCCACGGCGGCGGTAGCCGACGGGCTCCCCGTCGACGCTGAGTTCGCCGCCGTCGATGCGCTCGAGGTGGTTGATGCAGCGCAGCATGGTGGACTTGCCCGAGCCGGAAGGACCCAGGAGACAGCAGACACTGCCGCGCGGGACCGTCAGGTCGATGCCCTGCAGAACCTGGGTGGAGCCGAATGCCTTAGTGACGCCGGCGGCTTGGACCATGGGAGGGGTGGTGTTCACGACGTGCGCTCCTTCGCGCCTCGGCTGCGGGCGAGGGTGAGGCCGGTGAGGCGGCGCCAGGTGCTGGGCCGGTCAGAGGTATCGCCGTAGCGGCGTTCGAGCCATCGCTGGGGCACGCTGAGCAGGGAGACGAGCACCAGGTACCAGATGCCTGCGACGAAAAGGAGGGGAACGACCTTGTAGTTCTGGGCGTAGACGTCCTGGATGTTGGACATCAGGTCGTGACCGGCGATCACCGAGACCAGGGCGGTGGTCTTGAGCATGGTGACGGTGTCGTTGCCCATCGGCGGGATGATGACGCGCATGGCCTGCGGCAGGATGATGCGGCGCATGGTCAACAGCGGTGTCATGCCCAGGGATTGAGCCGCTTCGGACTGGCCGTTGTCGATGGAGCGGATGCCGCCGCGGATGACTTCCGCGGCGTAGGCGACTTCATTGAGGCCCAGGGCGAGGAGGGCCGCCATCGTCGGGGTGATGAGGTCATTGGTGGGAATGGAGAAGAAGGTGATGTGCGTGAACGGCACGCCGATGCTGAGGTTCTGGTAGAGGGCCGCGAGATAGCCCCAGAAGATGATCTGAATGAGGGCCGGCGTGCCGCGGAAGATCCAGATGAAGGCGCCGGCGATGCCGGACATGGCGGGATTGGGCGAGAGCCGCATGACAGCGACGACCGTGCCACCGAGCAGGCCCAGCACCATGGCGGCAGCGGTCAGCCAGACCGTGGTCCACATCCCCTGCCACACCAGAGGGTGGAACAGGTAGTGGCCGACGGTGGGCCAGTCGACGTTGGGGTTCTTGGCCAGTGACCAGAGCAGACCGGCGGTGGCCAGCAGGACCAGTGCGGTGGCGGCCCACCGCCCGTAGTGCCGCACGGGCACGGTATGGCTGTCACGCGAAGTCTGTGGCGCGGGGGTCCGGGCCGAGCTCGGGGTGGTGGATGTCGGCATCTCAGTCCTTTGCCGCGTTGATCGTGGCCTGACGCAGGCCGATACTGCCCACGCCATAGGTGTCGAGGATGTGGGTGTAGGTGCCGTCGTCGATGAGCGACTGGAGGGCCTTGCGCAGGACCCGGGTCAGGGCCGGCAGCTTTTTCGTCACGGCGATCCCGTTGGGAGTGGCGTCGTAACCGCCGGGAGCCCGGGGATCCTCGACGAGGTCGAAGGTCGTGCCGCGGTTGACCGTCTTCGCGATGTAGCCGGCCGCCGGCTTGGTGACCGCCGAGGCGTCCACTTTCCGGCTGCTCAGGGCCAGCTGAGCATCCGAGTCCTTGGGGTAGGTCAGCAGCTCGATGGGGGCGCGGTGCGCCGTCGTGCACAGGGACTGGCTCTTGCGAATCAGCGCGGCCTGGTTGGTGGCTGCCTGTGCGGCCACCTTGCGGCCACACAGATCCTTGAGCTCCCTGATGCGGGTCGGGTTGCCTTGCCGCACCAACAGGCCGGTGCCGGAGAGCGAGTAGTCGACAAAGTCGAGGACCCGCTGCCGTTCCCGGGTATCGGTCATGGCCGACATGGCCGCGTCGTACTTGCCGGCGTGGATGGCGGGCACGATGCCGTCGAACTTGTGCGGGGTGAAGGCGAACCGCACGCCCAGCCGTTTGCCGATCGCGCGTCCCAGGTCGTAGTCGAGCCCTGTGAGGGAGCCGGCACCGCTGGCCCCGTCGGCGGTGAACATCTCGAACGGCGGATAGGGCACGTCGGACGCCACACGCACCACCCCGGCCTGCTGGATCACGGCGGGCAGTTCGGCATGGAGCGCCGGGTCCTTCTTCACCCGGTCGACGACTGCGGCCGCACTGGGGGGCGGGGCTTGCGTCGCTTGGCCGCCCGTTGCACACGCGGTGGCACTGAGGGCTGTTGTGCACGCAACGATGCCCAAAGACATGCCTCGGCGTCGCTCTGCGGACAGGGTGACCATCAGGTCTCCTCACAGCAGTACGAGTGGCCCGATGTGGGCCGGAGAGCTCCTAACAAACATTACAGAGAGCCAGCTGAACTGTGAAGAAGTAATTTCTCTTACAGAAAATTTTAACTCCCTGCTCCTGGGTAACTGCGTGTAGTGACCACGCGTGTCGGGTGGAGTACCGGATCGGGCACTCCGGGCGAGGTCTCGACCGGGCCTCGCCGCCGCTTCCCCGCCCGCGTAGATTCCGCGCGTGACATACATGCCAGCCGCCTGCGCCACCATCGACCTCTCGGCCATTCAGGCCAACGCCGCCCTGCTGTGCGCTGCGGCACGAACAGCAGACGTCATGGCGGTGGTCAAGGCCGATGCCTACGGGCACGGAGCCGTGGAGACGGCGCGCGCCGCTCTTCAAGGTGGCGCACGGTGGCTCGGTACAGCCAACATCGAGGAGGCACTTCAACTGCGGCGGGCCGGCATCCTCGCCCCCCTCCTGTGCTGGCTCAACACTCCGGGCGCACAGTGGAAGACGGCCATTGCCGCGCGCGTGGACCTCTCCGCCGCCGATCTGTGGGCCATCGACGAGATCATTGAAGCGGCCGCGCAGATCGGCCTGCCGGCCCGGGTTCATCTGAAGGTGGACTCCGGACTGGGCCGGGGCGGAGCCCCGATGTCCGCCTGGCCAGTGCTGGTGGAGGCCGCTCTGAAGGCCGAGGCCGACGGCCTGCTGGAGGTAGTGGGCCTGTGGTCCCACCTGGGAGCGAGCGACGATCCGCGCGATGCACGCTCCTGCCGGCAGATCGAGGTGTTCCAGAGCGCGGTGTACCAGGCGGAACGCGCCGGAATATGCCCCGAAGTCCGGCACTTGGCCAACTCGACCGCAACCCTCCTCTCCTCCAAGGCCCACTTCGACCTCGTCCGCCCGGGCATCGCCCTGTACGGGCTATGGCCTCAGGTGGCAGCGCGGCCCACCCGGTTGCGCCCGGCCATGACCCTGAGCGCCCGCCTGGCTCAGGTGAAAGAAGTACCTGCGGGACACTGCGTCTCCTACGGCAGCACCTACACCACCACCCGGCCCACCCGGCTGGGTATCGTCCCTCTGGGTTACGCCGACGGCGTGCCGCGGCACGCCGGCAACATCGCCCCGGTGTACATCGCCGGACAGTGGCGCCCCATCGCCGGGCGGGTCTGCATGGACCAGTTCGTCATCGACCTCGGCGACATCGATGCGGACCCCGGGGACGAGGTGGTCCTCTACGGTCCCGGCGATCGCGGCGAACCGACCGCCGCCCACTGGGCCCGGCTGCTGGGCACCATCACCAATGAACTGGTCACCGGGGTGGGCCCACGAGTGGCCCGGCGGTACCGCTAGAGGAGCCGCACAGCACACTGCCGTCCGCGGCGGGCAGCCGGTGCCGCTCAGCGGTTCAGGACGTCGCGGATCTCCGCGTGTGTCAGCCGATCCCAGCCGAGGCTGGTCAGTGTGCGCCCGCTGCTGCGGTAATCCTGGCGGGAGAGCGTCGAGGCGAAGGCGATCAGCGCATCCGTCATGGGCGTGGCGTGACCGGCCTTGCGGGCGAGCTCAGTCATCGGCACCAGCGTGGAGGAGACGTCCTCGTGCAGGAAGCGGTGGTCCAGCGAGGTTGGTGCGGTGATGGTGCGGTACGGAGTGACGGTGCGCATGGCGTCCAGCGCGGTGTCGCCCTCACACCCGTAGTACAGGTCCAGTATTTCGGCGAGAGTCGGCACCGGCGCGTCGTATGCCTCGCCGACCTGCCGGAACTCCAGCGCCACCTGCTCCAACAGGACCGCGGTGCGCTTCGAGAGCCCCTCGCGGTAGAACAGCAGCTTCTCACCGCGGTCGATCCTGCTGATATTGGCGAGCGCGATGGAGGGATGGGCGACGGCACCGAAGTCTGTCAGGCCCCGCTGGATGACGTTCCGCCCGGGCTGCAGGCCGGGAAAAAGACATTGCAGGCGGTCGGCATGCCGCTTGGTGACAGCGCTGTGGGTGCCTGCGAAAAGGTTCCACTTCTTCACGCCGTGGATTGTTACCCCGTGGTCCTCCCAGGGCCGCGCGGCGAACAAGGCATCCGTCTCCAGGATGTCGGCTCCGGTGTGCCCGTTCCGTGCGAGGACGTGGGCGAACTCGATGCTGCCGCAGAGCTTGCCGGAGAACAGCACCACGGTGTGCCCGGAGTTCAGGTACGGGGCCAGCCGGGCGGCAACCTCCGGATAGGCGGTGGTCACCGTGGCGACGAACAACGTCGGGCAGCGCCGGGCCAGTTCACCAGGATCGTTGCCGACCGTGGCGAGTGGCAGTCGGCCTTCGAGGACCCCACGGGCGCGGATCGAGCGGCGCTGGTGGATGCCTGCGATTTTCGCGGGGTCTCTGGTGCACAGGTGGACCGATTCGCCGTGTGCGGCAAGGTGGGCGGCGAGGGCCAGGCCCTCACCGCCCGCGCCCAGGACCCCAACCCCTTCGGGCCAGTACTGTGTGGACACGGGTTCCCTTTCCCATCGATCAAGCGTGTCTCCAGCTTGGAGAGCAGGCCGGGGGATGCCAATCCCCGGGTGGGTGCACCGGTCGCGCTGACCGTCAGGGTGCCCAGGTGTCGCGCCCACAGGCGCACTGGAGTGCTCCTCTCGCCCGCCTCGAGGTGTGTCGGTCCTGGCTGCTGAGACGAACCCGGGGCTCCCGGAGTGACGGCATTACGCCCCAGCTCCTTCACCGCCTCGCTCCAGCGGGGAGGTGAGACAGTGCTGGATCCCCCCGGCGAGGTGGTCGGCGAGGGCGTCGCTGTCCAGCTGCGCGAGGCCGGGCAGGGCGAGAGTGTGACGGCAGGACACCGCGCCGAGCAGCTGACTGGCTATCAGGGCGGCGCGCACCTCCCGGCGGTCGGGCGCGAAGGCATCGACACCTGGCCGCACAGCAGCCAGGAGGAACTCCTCCAGTCGCTCGGCGGCGGGGGCGTGACTCGCCGCCGAGCGCAGCAGGGCGCGGAGCACATCGTGGACCACGCCGCTTTCGCTGCGCTCGATGAATTCCCGGGCCATGACCCTGCCGGCGTCGTGTCGGGCAAGACCGGCGAGGTCGGGCAGCGTCAGGTCGATGGCGACCGCGGCCGCGAAAAGCTCCTCCTTGCCGCCGAAATACCGGTTGATCAGGCTCGGGTCGAGCGCGGCGTCCGCGGCAATACCGCGTACGGTGGCCCGGACGAAACCGTGTGCGGCGAAGTGCTGTCTGGCGGCCTTCAACAGGGCCGCGCGTGACCGCGCACTGTTGCGCACGGACCCCTGACTGCCTCGCCGGCTCTCTCCCTCCTTCTGCTTCGCAGACTCCCGAACGCGTTCAGAGGACATGGACTGCGGGGTCCTCGCCGGCGAGCAGTGACTGCCGGACGCGTTGCGCCCTTACCGACGGCTCCACTCCGAGCTCCCGGGCGAGGGAGTGGCGAAGGCGTTGATACGCCTCCAGCGCGCGCCAGGAATTGCCCGCCCGGTGGAGCGCGGTCATCAGCTGGGCGCAGAAGTTCTCGTGCAGCGGATACCGGGCCGCCAGGACGCTCAGCTCAGGAATGAGCGTCGCGGCAAGCCCCAGGCGCAGGTCGGCGTCGATGCGCTGCTCCAGGGCCGCCATGCGGTTCTCCTCCAGGCGCAGGCGCTCCAGTTCCAGCATGCTGCCCACCCGCACATCCACCAGGGCCGGCCCCTTCCACAGGCCGAGCGCTCGCCGGTAGTTCTCGGAGGCGTCCCGGTCGTCTCCTCTCGTCGCTGCCTTGCGCCCACGATCGACGAGGCGGTCGAATTCCTCGTAGTCCCGCCATCCCGAGTCGGAGCGCAGCAGGTAGCCGTCCTGACGCGTCACCAGCATTTTCTTTGCCGGTCCGGTGTCGCCCCTGCCCAGCGCGGCCGCGATTCTCTTGCGGAGCTGGACGATGTACGTCTGCAGGACCGTCCGAGCGCTTTTGGGTATGTTCTCTCCCCACAGCTCCTCCATCAGCACGGAGCAGGTGGTGATCCTGTCTTGCTGCAGTGCCAGAAGCGCCAGAACCTGTCGCGGTTTGGTAGCGCTCGGCACGATGGAAACGCCGTCCACGGATGCGCTGAACGGCCCTAGGACGCTGATCTCAGCCACTGTTCCGATCCCCCTGTCTATCGCCGGTTCCACCCGAGTCGGTGCTTCATGTCGTCCCTGGTCGACCACTGCAGAAGGCCCGCCCGTGTACACGCCTCATCGTTGCGTTCACACCGCCTCTCCACGACGCGCGGCACCGGAGCTGTTGCCGGCCCACGGGCGGGCAAGGCACCGGGCGGGAAGCACCCCGACCTCCTTGGGGCTCATTCCGCGGGCGCCGGCGCTCGTGTCCAGGGTTGAGACGCTGACCAGCATCTTCATGCAGCCGGTGCCCTTCTGTGCGGCTTCGGTGACGGCTTCCGCTTCGGTGCTTTTGCCAAGCTAGCCCTCCGCTGCTCGTCCCAACGCCCTCGACCGACGTCCCAGCCTGGGTACCCCGGCCGGCGGGGGCCGGAAGGTGTCCACACTGGTCAACTGACTGCGGCGCGCCGTTCGCGACATGCCTCGCCCGCTTTGCCCGACAGGGGTCTGTAGCAAATTTTGAGGCGCGCGTCTCACGGTGAGGCGATGAGCAGTCATCACACAGCTGCGCTTTCCCCGCAAGGGGCGGAATCGGGTATGCGCAGGGCGACGGAAGACCTGGCGCTCCGCAAGGCCCGGGCTCGATCGGCCCCTGAGGAGGCGACACGCAAGCAGCATGCCAAGGGAAAACTGACGGTTCGCGAACGCCTGGACGTTCTTTTCGACCCGGGCTCCTTCCGGGAGATCGAGCCTTTCCGGCAGCACCGGGCGCACGGCTTCGGGATGGAGTCGCGACGGGCGGACGGGGACGGTGTGGTGACCGGCTGGGGAACGGTCCACGGGAAAAAGGTGTTCGCCTACGCCCATGATTTCCGCGTCTTCGCCGGCGCACTGGGAGAGGCGCATGCCGCCAAGGTGCACAAGATCATGGACCTGGCCTGCGCTGCCGGTGCTCCGCTGGTCAGCCTCAACGACGGTGCGGGGGCCAGGATCCAGGAGGGTGTCACGGCGCTGGCCGGGTACGGCATGATCTTCCGCCGGCACGTCGAATGCTCCGGGATGATCCCTCAGATCAGTGTGCTGCTGGGCCCGTGTGCGGGCGGCGCGGCCTACTCCCCTGCACTGACGGACTTCACGTTCATGGTGCGCGGGAGTTCGCAGATGTTCATCACCGGTCCGGATGTTGTCAGAGCCGTCACAGGCGAACAGGTCAGTCACGAGCATCTGGGCGGTGCCGATGTGCACGCGCGCAAGTCCGGTGTCGCTGCCTTCGTCCACGACGACGAGGCCGAGTGCCTGGAGGAGGTCCGGTACCTGCTGTCGCTGCTGCCTGCCAACAACCGCTGTCTGCCGCCCGTTGTCCCCTGTGACGACCCACCGGACCGGCGCACGGACGCACTGGTGGATCTGGTGCCCGCCTCGCCGAGACGGGGATACGACGTGCGCGATGTCATCGCAGAGGTCGTCGACGACGGGGAGTTTCTGGAGGTGCACGAGGCGTGGGCGAGGAACATCGTGTGCATGCTCGCCCGGCTCGGCGGTCATGTCGTCGGCGTGGTGGCCAACCAGCCCCAGGTACTCGCCGGCGTCCTCGACATCGCCGCGAGCGAGAAGGCGGCTCGGTTCGTCTCCATCTGCGACAGCTTCCACATTCCCTTGGTGACGTTGGTGGATGTGCCGGGTTTTCTGCCTGGCGTGACGCAGGAGCACGAGGGGATCATCCGGCACGGGGCGAAGTTGCTGTACGCCTACTGCAACGCCACGGTTCCCCGCATCTCGGTCGTCCTGCGCAAGGCATACGGGGGTGCCTACATCGTCATGGACTCCCGGTCCATCGGCTCGGACCTGTCATTTGCATGGCCCACCAACGAAATCGCGGTCATGGGCGCGGAGGGCGCGGCCAATGTGGTGTTCCGCCGGCAGATCGAGGCGGCCGATGATCCGGAGGAGACCAGGCGGCGTCTTGTGGAGCAGTACCGTGCGGAGTTGATGCACCCGTACTACGCCGCTGAGCGTGGCCTGGTCGACGACGTCATCGACCCGGGTGAGACGCGGCAGGTGCTCGTGGCTTCGCTGGAGGCCCTTCGCCAGAAGCACGCCCCGCTTCCTGAACGCAAGCACGGCAACGTGCCGCTCTGAATCTCGTTGTGCCGGTGACGGCCGGCCGCTCCGGGAAAGCACGCAAACCGGCACGTCACCTCTTGGACTTCGCGCGGCCGTCGCCGCACGCAGATCGAACCGGCTCCTGGTCGTCGGCCGAGCCGTGTGTCACGGACCGTGCTCCCGCGCCCGGGTGGCGGCCGGCACGGGAGCACGGTGGTCGGGGCAGCGCTTCAGAAGCTCGGCGCGCTGGCGGGGGCCTTGAGGTCGCCCAGATACGGGTGCCAGAGGTGGTGGGGGTCGTTCTCGACGGCCTCGACGATCTCCCGCATCGCCGCCAGCGCCTTGGGCTCGTCCTCGTCGTAGACGTCGCCCTGGAGCATCTTCAGGACGTCGAGACGGTAACGGTCGTCCTGCACGAACGCCGTGAAGAGGATGTTGAGCCGGTAGTAGATGGAGATGAACTCGTGCCAGTTGCTCACGCCGCGGCGCAGCTTCTTCTCGTAGGAGGCGAACCGGCTCCTGGAGAAGTCGCCGGCCTGTGCCGCGGCGATGATGTCCTGGCAGGCGATGCGGGCGCTGTTGAGCGCCACGCTCACTCCACTGGAGAAGATGGGGTCCACAAAGCGCGCCGCGTCACCGATCAGGACGAAGTTGTCGCCGGTGATCTGCTTCATGCCGTAGCTGTAGTCGCCCTCCGTCTTCAGCGGCCTGACCTGTTCGGCGTTCTTGAGCACCTCAAGGAGTTCGGGACGGCTCGCGACGGTGTCCCAGAAGAAGGTTTCCCGGTCACCGTTGTACTCCTTGAACCGCTGCTTCTGGCTCACCACTCCGACCGAGGTGATGGTGTCGGTGATCGGGATCTGCCACACCCAGGTGTCACTGACAGGCAGGAAGTGGATGAAGATGTAGTCGGCCTGCTCCTTGTCCACCGCCAATGCCTTGCGGTCGAATCCATCGAACCAGGCGTGCACCGCATACTGATTGAAGACGGGATCGGGAATCTTGAACTTCTTCTGATTCCCCAGGTGCGTCCGCCGCCCGCTGGCGTCGATGACCATCCGCACCGGTATTCCGACGCTCCGGCTTCCCAGTCCGACGCGCAGAACGGGCATCTCACCGCCGAAGTCGACCTTGCCGACCCGCACCCCCTGAAATACCTTCGCCCCGAGGCTCTCGGCGTGCTTGAGGAGGATGTGGTCGAACTTCCCGCGGTCCACGTGAAAGGTGTAGTCGCGGTCGACGCCGGGCTGGTCCCGCTCGCTGAACAGCACTTCGGCAGCCTGGAAGTTGTGGGTCAGGCCGCGGAAGCCGAGGTGGTCGATGTCCCGTTGCTCACCGGAGGTCCAGGCGGCTCCGTACTTCTTGGGGAAGCCGGCGGCCTCGACCGCCTCCATGGCCCCGATCTCCAGCAGTACCGGAGTCGTGGCGGGGACCAGGGACTCCCCCACGTGCTCCCTGGGGAATGTCTCGCTCTCGAAGACCGCGACGGAAAGCCCCGCTTTGGCCAGGTACGAGGCGGCCGTCGCTCCCGCCGGGCCACCGCCGATGATGCCGATGTCGAACTCTGCTTCCACAAGCCTCTCCTGTGTATGTGGCCGTGCACTGCGGTCGGCACGATGCAGTCCGTGTGCATTCACGCCGATTCGACGGACAGCTTGCACACCATGTCCGCTATCGAGTCGATGTCGGCGAAATGGCCTCCGGTCATGTAGAGGGGAGGCACGTTCACCCCCAGTTCGGTACGGATGAACGTCAACAGCAGCGTCGTGTTCATGGAAGTGAGCACGCCCCATTCCAGCAGCGGGGTGTCACCGGTCAGCTCCTCGATCTCCGACCCGTCGAGAAAGTTCTTCCGTATGTACTCCCTGATCGCATCGTGGATGATTTCACGGTCCGTCACCGCCACTTTTCCTCCGGAGAATCTCTGGGTGGCCGCACTGCGGTTGCTTTTTCCGCAACGGCTACATGGTGAAGGGGCCCGGTTCAGTTACGCTTTTGCCCTGCTCAACACTTCTGGGCACAGCGGTGAGACCGGACGGATATGCTCACGTCGCCGGCGATACGCCGCAGCTGACGAGCCAGCTCGCAACGGAATTCTTGATCGGTGAGATAGAAGTGTCCGCCTTCTATCAGGCACAGCTCGAATCCTGCGGTGGTGTGGCTCTCCCATGCTGCGACCCTTGCGACATGGGTGAGCCGGTCGTGCAGGCCGGCGAATGCCATGAGGGGAATGTTCAGGGCGTCAGGAGGCAGTGTGCCGGTCTCTGCGATACGGATGTCGTTGCGCAGTACGGGGAGGTACAGATCCAGCAGTTCCTTCTCGTCCAGCAGGGCTTGCGGCAGTCCCCCGTACTCCACGAGCGCGTTGAGGAACTCACTGTCCGGGCGGTCGTGAAGGAGCCGGTGCGAGGGAGCTTCACCGGGCGCGTTGCGTCCGCTGACCAGCAGTGCCGCGGCATGCCTTCCCCGGTCGGCGAGGTGCCGGGCGAGCGCGAAGGCCACCACGGCTCCCAGGCTGTGCCCGAACAACGCGAAGGGGCCGGTCCGCTCGCGCACCTGAGCGGCGAGCAGGGCGACGATGCTCTCGACGCTGTCGAGGAGCGGCTCGCGCAGCCGTCTGCCGTGACCGGGCAGTTCCAAGGGCACCACTTCCACCTCGCGCGGCAGGAAGGAGGGCCACTGGGCGAACGTGCTCTCCGCACTCCCGCCGGCGTGCGCCAGGCAGTAGAGCGTGAGCTGTGGCTTCCTACTGCTCGTAGACATGGAAGCCACGCCCCGTCTTCTTGCCCAGCAGCCCGCCCTCGACCATGCGCACGAGCAGGGGCGGTGGTGCATACAGCGGCTGCTTGAACTCCTCGTACAGGGCGGTGGCCACCGAGGCGATGATGTCCAGGCCGATGAGGTCCGCCAGTTTCAGCGGGCCGACCGGGTGTGAACACCCATGGACCATCGCCTGGTCGATGACCGCCGCACTGGCCTGCCCGGATTCCAGCATGCGGATGGCGGAGACGAGATAGGGCACGAGCAAGGAGTTGACCAGGAAGCCGGCACGGTCGGGAGTGTGCAGGGCTTTCTTGCCGAGCACCGTGGTGACGAAGGTTTCGGCGTGTGCCGTCACCGCGGGCTCGGTGTGCAGGGAGGGCGTCAGCTCGACGAGCGGGATGACCGGTGCGGGACTGAAGAAGTGCATGCCCAGTACGTGGCTCGGCCGATCGGTGACAGCGGCCAGGCTCGTGATGGAGACGGAGGAAGTGTTGGAGGCCAGTACGGCTTCCGGGTCCTGGAGGATCTTGTCCAGGGCCGCGAACAGCTCCGCCTTGGCCGACTTCTGCTCGGTGATCGACTCGATGACGAGCTGCCGGTCCGCGAGGTCGGTCAGTTCAGTGGTGAAGTCGATGCGCTCCAGTGCCCTGTCCCGAGCGGCCCCGGTCATGTGCCGCTTGCGCACGGCACGGTCGAACGCTGCGCACAGCTCCCGGCGCCGAGCCGGAATCGCCGTGGGCGTCCGTACGGCGATGCGGACGTCCAGGCCGGCACCGGCGCACAGCTGGGCGATGCCTGAGCCCATCAGGCCGCATCCGACGATGCCGACACGCTGGATTGCGCCGTTGGGCACGGCGGATGGCGTCATTGCGTCTCCTTGTTCGTCGGGAGGGAATGGGCCGGCTCAGGCGGCCGCGGCGGGAGGGGGAAAGGCGCCCCAGCGCAGAAGGGCCGCGCCCAGGGACATGCCACCGCCGAAGGTGCCGATCAGCAGGAGGTCCCCGTCGTTGAACCGCCCCGCTCGATGGGCCTCGTCGAGGGTCACGGCGGCGGAGGCGCTGCCCATGTTCCCGTAGCGCTCCAGCGTGCGGTGGGTCTGCGCCCTCGTCAGGCCGGCGTGCTCGGTCAGGCGGGTCAGCAGCACACCGTTGGGCTGGTGCGGTACAAAGTGCTGCACCTCTTCCAGCGGCACGCCGGCGCTGTGGGCGAGCTTGCGGGCCAGCGGCGGGAAGTGCTCCATGACGAAGTCGCGGACGCCGCGGCCGTCCATACGGAAGAAGTGCTGCCCTTCGGCGAGGGTGGTGTGCGAGGCCGGCAGCCTGCTGCCGCCCGCCTCGACCCGGATCAGGCGCTGGGCGTCGCCCCGGCTGGCGAGCTCGAAGCCCACGAACCCGTACGGGGAGGAGGTGGCGCCCAGGACCGCGGCCCCGGCGCCGTCTCCCAGCAGCACGGCCGTGCGCCGGTCGGAGAAGTCCAGGCAGCGAGAGTAGACGTCGGCGGCGATGACCAGGGCCCGCACGGCCGGACGCTGCTGGATGAGGCTCTGGGCCAACGCGAGACCGTATACGAAGCCACTGCAGACCACGTTGATGTCGAAGCAGGCAGCGTTCGTGGCCCCGATCAGGTCCTGAACGAGGTAGGCGGTGGGCGGCTGGGGCAGGTCACCGGTGGAGGTGGCGACGATGAGGTAGTCGATCTCCGGCGCTTCCAGGCCGCTCTGTTCCAGAGCCTTGCGGGCTGCGGCCGCGGCCAGGTCCGAGGTCGCCTCCGACGGGGCGGCGTAGCGGCGAGCGGTGATCTGCGTCTTGCGCTCGATCCACTCCGTCTCCACGCCCACGCGGCCGGCAATCTCCGCGTTGGTCACCTCTTCCTTGGGCACATAGGACCCGGTGCCGAGGATGCCGACTGCTTGCTTGGCCATTCTTCGCTCATCCGTTCCTCGAAGGGGGACTAACCGAGCGTGCGCAGGGGGTTCAGACGCTGCGGTCCGAGGTGTTCACGCAGCTGGGGATCGGTGACACCGAGTCCTTCCCGGGGGGCCAGGCAACGCACTCCGACCTTGCCCGTGTGCCGGTTCTGCTGCACGAGCCGAACGGCTTCGGGGGTCTCCTGAAGGGAGTAGACGGCGGAGAGCACCGGAGCGAGCTTGCCGAGGCTGAACAAGCGGTTGCACTCGGCCTGTTCCTGGAGGTTCGCGGCGTGGCTGCCGACGATCCGCTTGAGGTTCATCCACAGGTAGCGGTTGTCGTAGAGATGCTGGTAGCCGGTGCTGGACCCGCAGGTGACCACCGTGCCACCGCGGCGGACGACGAAGACCGAGATGCCGAACGTCGCACGGCCTACGTAGTCGAAGACGGCGTGCGGGTCCTCCCCGACCTCTCGCCGGATGATTTTTCCCAGGCGCTTGCCCTGCTCGATGGTCCGCTCGGGGGTGACCTCGCCGCCCATGCCGATTTCCTGGCGGTTGATCACTACATCGCAGCCCAGCTTCTGTGCCGGTCCCACCTTCTCCTGCGAGCCGACCACACCCACCGGGATGCCGCCGGCGTGCTTGACCAGCTGGACGGCGAAGGCTCCCAGCCCTCCCGTCGCTCCCCAGATCAGGACGATGTCACCGAGCTTGATGCGGGCGCCCTTGTCGCTGATGAGCATGCGGTAGGAGGTGGTGGCCGTCAGCATGGTGCTGGCGGCCTCTTCCCAGGTGAGATGGGCGGGCTTGGGCAGGATCTGGCTGGCTCGGGCGATGGCGTAGTGCGCCAGGCCACCGAAGTTCGTCTCGAATCCCCAGGCGCGCTGGCCGGCGCCGAGCATGCCATCGGCGTGCGTGGCCGGTTCCTGGTCATCGACCTGCATGCAGCTGATCACGGCGTGGTCGCCGACCTTGTGCTTGCGCACGCCGTCACCGACACGGACGATCACGCCGGCCGCGTCCGACCCCAGGACGTGATACGGCTGGTCGTGCCGGGTCGCGTAGCCGCCTTCGCGCCCGTAACGGGCGAGGAAGTCGAAAGTGGGCAGCGGCTCGAACATCGCGGACCAGACGCTGTTGTAATTGACGGAGCTGGCCATTACGGCGACGAGCACCTCGTCCGGTGCAAGCCGGGGCATGGGCACCCGGCCCACCCGCAGCGACTTCCGCACGTCCTTGTCCTGCACGCCGGCGAACATTCCGACGTCTTCTTTGCGCAGGTGAGCAGCCACGTAGCTGTCGGGGACCGCGGTGCTTTGCAGCACCTGGGGAGAGGCTCCGCAGGCAACGGCTTCGGCAAGGGGGTCCATGGTCACTCCTGTTCGTTTCCGAGGGGGTCGGCCGGGCGGCGAGCGTGCCGGGAGCCGGGGCGCATCAGGTCGCTCGCGGCGGCGATCTCCTTGTCGAGGAGGGCGAGCAGTTCCTCGTCGGAGGAGTCCGCGGCCAGCAGGTCGGCTTCGGAGTCGGTGCCGGGCGTACCTGCCTCCTCCGGGGGCCCTGCCGTATCGGTGGATTGCGGAGTCAACTGCAGGACGTCAGTGGCCAGATGCCGGGCGACCGCGTCGCTGGTGGGATGGTCGAAGGCCAGGGTCGCCGGCAGACGGCAGCCGAATCGGCGCTCCAGGCGTACGCGCAGCTCCAGCACCGTGATCGAGCTCAGGCCCATCTCGAAGAAGCCGCGCTGCGGGTCCAGCTCGGCGGGGTCCTCCAGGCCGACGACGACGGAGACCTCCTCCATCACGCAATCCAGAAGGAGTTCGTCGCGGACGTGCGCGGGGGCAACGCGCAGCCGTGCCAGGAGGGCATCGGTGTCCCGCGCTGGCACCTCGGCGGATTCTTCCAGCTCATCGAAGAGCGGCCAGCACGGCAAGGACTGCCGGAACAGCGGCAGCAGCAGGCTCCAGTCGGCTTCGGCTGCCGCCAGGGAGGTACCGCGTTCGCCGGCTGTGACGTGGGTAAGCAGTTCCGTCGCGTCATCCGGGGTCAGGGGGGTCAGGCCGCTGCGGACCAGCAGGTCGCGGCCGGCCTCGTCGAGCAACTCCACGCCCTCCCACGGCCCCCAGGCAATGTCGTGCACCGGCAGCCCGAGGGCGCGTCGGTGGGCGGCCAGGGCGGTGAGGAGGCCGTGGGGCACGGCGTGGCGGTCGGCGCCCGCCGAACCCCAGACCGAGGCAACCGAGCCGAAGAGCACGAAGAGGTCCAGCTGCGTGCCCTGCCGCAGGCAGGCATCGTGCAGGACCCAGGGGCCCAGTCCTCGTTCCCGCACCAGAGCCTCGATGTCCACCCGGGTCAGCGGGGCGTCGTCGGCGGCGGCCAAGTGCCAGTCGGCTCCGGCCCAGATCACCCCCGCGACCGGAACGCCGGCCTCGGTCGCCTCCTTGAGGACGCGGTCCACGGCGTCCGGGCAGACGTGCGGGGCCCCGAGCGAAATCACCGTGCGGGCGCCCCGGTCGTGCAGCCACCGGGTGATGTGGGTGGTCAGGGCACTGTCGTCGCCGGCGACGAGATAGGTGCGATCCGGGCGCAGCGCAAGGGGCTCGAGCACGGGAGGCGGTGCGGGGCAGCGCACGATGCGGGCCGCCAGGCGGCGCCCCTCCCGGAGAGCGAGGTTGTCCGCCTGCCCGCAGGACAGGAGTGCGCCGAGCAGCTCTGCGGCCTGGTCCTCTGTGCCGGTCGTATACGGGTCGAGGTCGATGGTGCCGCCCCATACGCCCGGGAAGTCGACGCCGGAGACGGCGGCGAGGCTGCTGACCGGCCCGTGGAGCGGGGCGGGATGGTCGCCCGGGCCGGTGGTCTGCGCGCCCCGGGTGACACAGAGGACGCGCACCGGTGCGTCGGGGGCCGATGCAGCCCGGGCGGCGTCGAAGGCGGCCCGCACGGCTTCCGTCGCGTCGGCGATGGCGGTCAGGTCGGTGGAGGTGGGCATGTGGTCCGGCAGGTCCAGCGCCGTCATGTGGATCACGTGCCGTCGCCCCGGGCCGGGCAGCAGATCCTGCAGTGCCGACGGCAGATCGGGAGGGGTCGCGCCGGTGCTTGCCGGCGCGAGGACGCGCACAGTCCGGCCGTGGTCCCGCAGCAGGCGCGCCAGTGCATCGGCCACCCCGCCGCTGTCCGCGAGAAGCAGCCAGCCGTCCTCGGGGGACGCGCCGTCGGTGGTTTCGGAGGGGGACACCTCGCGCCAGGCGGTCTCGTACAGGCGGCCGGCCACCCGCTGCCGCTCTTGCGCAGTGGGCACGGTGCCGGGCGCGCGGGCGAGACGGATGTCGTCCAGTTCGGCCAGGACGGTTCCGTCCGGGTCGGTCAGCCACACCCGGCCGCGGGCTTCGCTTCCGTGCCCGCTCAGCCGAGCGCCGATGCGCACGCGGTTCCCGGGCGTGCCATGGATGACCACCGAGCCGATCCGGTCGACGTACAGGTCCGTTGCAGGGTTGCCGGCCGCCTCACCGAGGAGCAGGCCGGGCAGGCCCAGGGCCAGCTCCAGCACGCTCGGCGCGAACCTCCAGCGCCGGCCGGCCGGCTTGTGCTCGGTCTCGATCTCCAGGGCGTCAGCGGTGCGCCAGCTGGAGAGGGCTCGGGCGGTCGGTTCCGCCTCGGGCCCCGGCCTGGTCCGCGCTGTCACCCATTGCGCCAGATACTCGTCCGGTTCGGTGTGGGAACGCACCGCTTCTCGCGTCGCGGCGCGGGGGCAGCGGTACGGTCGCGCGCTGCCGGTGGCGAACTCGCGGAAGGGCTCTGCGGCGCCGGTGTCGCGGGCGTGCAGTGCGAACGCGACCGCTCCGCCGGGCTCGGTGTCCAGCGCGAGTTGGGCGACGGCCGTGCCGCCGGACTTGATGTGGAAGGGGCGCGGAAGACGCAGCTGCTCCACTCGGTAGCCGCGGTGCGGGTGCTCCTGTGCCAGCGCCGCGAGCAGCATTTCGATCCAGGCGGCGGTGGGCAGCCGCCGGGTGCCGTGGACGTCGGCGGCACCCAGGTCGTGGGCCAGTGCGGCATCGATGTCGGCCTCGACGAGACGGGAGGCCCCACCTCCCGCCGGGCGCAGGTCGCGGGTGAGCAGAGGGTGGCCGCCCCTGCCGCCCCGGGTGGCGGGCGGTGCGGTGTGCTCGACCCAGTAGGGCTTGTGCTGCCACGGGTAGGCGGGCAGGCAGACCGGTTCGCCACCCTGGGGGTGCAGCTTCTCCCAATGCGTGAAGCGTCCGTGGACGGCCAGGTCGCCCAGGGCGGTCAGCAGGGACAGGCCCGCGTCGGACTCCCGCGTCAGCGAGGGCACCAGCAGGGCGTTCGCCACCCCCGCCGCCTCCATTTCATGGCCCAACGGATTGAGTTGGAGCGGGTGGGGGGAGATTTCGACGAAGGTGTCGTGGCCTTCGGCGGCCAGGGCACGTACCGCGTCGGCGAACCGGACGGTCTCGCGCAGGTTCCGTCCCCAGTAGGCCGCGTCCAGCGACTCGTCGGCCCGGCCGCCGGTGACCGAGGAGAAGATCGGCGTACGGGGCGGGTGGGGCGCAAGCCCCTCGAGCAGGGCCACGAGTCGTTCGCGCAGAGGCTCGGCCAGCGGGCTGTGCGCGGGCGCACCGGCAGCCACGGTACGGAAGAAGATGTTTCGTTGCCGCAGCCGTGCTTCGAGTGCGGCCAGGGCCGCCTTCTCACCCGAGACGACGGTCGAGCGGTAGCTGTTCACCACCGCGACGCACAGCCGGTCCTCCAGGCCGCGCAGCTCCTGTGCCGTGCGGTCCGCGTCCAGTCCGACGACAGCCATGCCGCCGCGGCCCATGAGGTCCTTGAGCACCTCGGTGCGGTGCACCATCACCTCAACAGCCTGCGTCAGGCTCAGGGCGCCGGCGCACAGGGCGGCGGATACCTCACCCATGCTGTGCCCCACCACGGCGGCCGGCTCGATGCCCAGATGGCGCCAGGTCTCCACAAGGGCGTACTGCACGCTGAAGAGCAGGAACTGCTGGTCCAGTTCCGTCTCCGGTCCGCTGCCCCGGAGCAGCGTCTCGGTCACCGACCAACCGATGTGGGGCCGCAGGGCGTGATCGCAGCGTTCCACTGCGGCTCGGAAGACGGGCTCGTCGTGCACCAGGTCCTGGCACATGCCCTGCCAGTAGGAGCCGTGTCCGGAGAAGACGAAGACGGGGCCGCGCCGGGGGGTCTCCCCCGCCCGTCCGACGCTGATGCCCGGGCCGTCTTCGCCGCGCAGGAACGCATCCAGTCGCTGGGTAAGTGCCTGTCGGTCGGTGCCGGCGACCACCAGCCGTTGTTCCAGGTGGCTGCGTCGCAGCGCGGCCGTCCGCGTGAGAGCGGGCAGGTCCGTATCGTCCACGGTGGCGAGCACATCGCGGTAGGCACGGGCCTGATCCTGCAGAGCAGGGCGGGTGGCCGCTGACAGCGGCATCGTGAAGATCGCCGGCAGTACCTCTCGCCCTGTGTCCATGTCCGGCCGGCGATTGGCGGACGTCTGCACCGGCGGAGGGTCAGCAAGCACGACATGGGCGTTGGTACCGCTGAAGCCGAAGGCGCTGACGCCGGCCACCCGCCGCTGCCCCTCCTTCCTGGGCCAGGCAACGGGGTGTACGGGCACGTCGAAGGGCAGCTCGTCCCAGGCAATGGCCGGGCTGGGGCGGGTGAAGTGCAGATGCGCGGGAATTTCCTCGTGGCCGAGCATCAGCACCGTCTTGATCAGGCCGGCGATACCGGAAGCGGCCTCCAAGTGGCCGAGGTTGGTTTTCACCGAGCCCACCCAGCAACGGGGAGCGGCCTGGCCGTCGGCCTGTGCCGCGGGTGCCAGCGCGGCACCCAGCGCCTGGAGTTCGATCGGGTCACCCAGCGGGGTGCCCGTGCCGTGCGCTTCGACGTACCCGACCTCGTGCGGTGCCACGTGGGCGTCGGCAAGAGCCTGGCGTACCAGCGCCTGCTGGGCCGGCCCGTTGGGGGCGGTCAGGCCGCTGCTGGCGCCGTCCTGGTTGACGGCCGAGCCCAGGAGCACGGCGTGCACCCGGTCCCCGTCGGCCAGGGCGTCGGTCAGGCGCTTGAGCACCACCACGCCACAGCCCTCACCCCGGGTGTAGCCGTCGGCGGAGGCGTCGAAGGTTTTGCATCGGCCATCGGGGGCGAGCGCTCCCATGGCACTGGTGGACCGGTGGATGGTGTCGGTGAGGATGAGGTTGACGCCGCCGGCGAGGGCCACGCTGCTCTCGCCGCTGCGCAGGCTGCGCAGCGCCAGATGCACTGCGACCAGGGAGGAGGAGCAGGCGGTGTCCACAGCCAGACTGGGGCCTTGCATGCCCAGGAGGTAGGACAGGCGGCCCGCCGCCGCGGTGAAGGAGTTGCCGGTGCCGTAGAAGGCGTCGACGTTGTCGGGATGAGCGGTGACGAGCTGCGTGTAGTCAGTGGAGTTCATGCCGAGGAACACACCGGTGCGGGTACCGTGCAGGCTGGTGGGCGGCAGGCCGGCGTGTTCCAGCGCCTCCCAGGCCACCTCCAGGAAAAGGCGCTGCTGGGGGTCCATCACCCGGGCCTCGCGAGGCGGTACGCGGAAGAAGGCCGCGTCGAAGCCGGCCACTTCATCGAGGAAGCCGCCCCGCCACAACTGGGTCGAGTCGAACCGTTCCTCGGGGACGGTACGGATCGCATCGACGCCCTGGTGCAGCATCTGCCAGTAGGCATCCGGCCCCGTCGCACTGCCCGGAAAGCGACAGCCCAGTCCCACCACGGCGACAGGTTCCGGACCGTCCACACCGGCGGAGGGGCCGGCCGGTGCGGGCAGCGAAGGTGCGGGCGTCGTGGCGGAGCGGTCCGCTTCTTCCGCGGACGGTTGCGCATCCTCGGCGTGCTGGGCGAGCTGCTGGTGCAGGTGGTCGGCAAGACGTTCGACGGTGGGGTGGTCCAGGGCCGCGACCCGGGAGAGCTTGACCTGCAACGACCGCTCCAGCAGCTTGGTCAGCTCCACCGCGCCGAGGGAGTCCATGCCCAGTTCGGCGAAGCCCTGCCGGCGAGTGAGGGAACTGCCGTCGGGGAGTTCCAGTACTCGGGCGGCCAGGGTGGCGACCAGGTCGGCCAGCTCCTGCCGGTCGGGCCGGGCAGCGGGGAGAGACGTTGCCGCCTTGCCTGCCACCGCCGCCGCACCGGTTTCGTCGGCACCGGCGGTCCCCGCGCTGTGGTCCTCCGCGCGCTGTGGGAACCACAGCCGGTCGCCCTGCCAGGGGTAGCGGGGCAGCTGCCTGCTCAGTGAGGTGCCGGATGGGCCGACCGACTGCCAGTCGGGAGTCAGTCCGGCCTCGTACAGGGTGCACAGGGCGCCACGCACCGTCTGTGTCTCTTCCGCCGAGCGGCGCATCGAGGCGACCAGCACACCCTCGGTCCCGGCCGCCTCCAGGCACTGGCTGAGCGGCTGTGCCAGAACGGGGTGGGGGCCCACTTCGACGAAGGCCCGGTGTCCGGCGGTGAGCAGCGCGTGCACCGCGTCGGCGAATCGCACCGGGTGGGTGATGTTGCGTCCCCAGTGCGCTGCGTCGAGGACGGGCTGTTCCCGCGGCAGGGCTCCGTCGTCGTTGGGTGTGGTGGTGAAGAAGGGGATTCGCGGGGTGCGCGGACGCAGCCCGTCCAGCAGACTCACCAGGTCCTGTCCGTGCGGAGCGAGCTGGGGGGTGTGGAAGGCGTGGTCGCCCCGCATCGACTTGCAGCGGTGCCCCTGGGCACCGGCAGTGTCGATGAACGCCTGGAGCGCTTCAGGGTCTCCGGCAACGACCGTGCTGCTCGGTCCGTTGACGGCCGCTGTCCACAGGTGTCCTGCGAAGGGGGTGAGGAGATCCTGGACGGCGCGCTCGCCGAGGGCGATGGTGGCCATGCGTCCCCGGCCGGCGGCGCGCTGGAGCAGCTGCCCGCGGTGCACGACGATGCGTGCCGCCTCCTCGCCGCTCAGCACACCGGCAACCTGCGCGGCAGCGATCTCCCCCATGCTGTGGCCGACGACGGCCGTCACCGGGATCCCCCAGGACCTCCACAGAGCCGCCAGCGCCACCTGGAGAGCGAAGATCACCGGTTGGGCGAACTCGGTCCGCGCCAGGCGCGAGTGTTCCTCCGGCGCGGTCAGCTCATCAATGACCGACCAGCCCGCCTGCTCCCACAACAGCGCATCGCACTCATCCAGTGCGGTCCGGAAGACGGCTTCTTCCTGCAGCAGCCCGCGGCCCATTCCGGGCCACTGGCCGCCCTGCCCGGAGAAGACCAGGCACACCCCTTCCGGTGGGTCGGTCACCTTCGCCCCGGGCACCGTCGCCGCCGTTGCCAGGCGTTCGGCCAGTTCGGCGGCGTTCTCGCCGGTGACCGCCAGCCGGTGGGCCGCGTGGTGGGTTCGGCGGGACGCGGCGGTGGCCACATAGGAGGCCAGGTTGCGGGCCGGGTCCCCGTCGAGGGCGGAAAGAGAACCCAGGCGGTCGCGGTGTGCCGCGGCCAGCTCGCGCAGAGCCGTGCCGGTGCGGGCGGAGAGGGGCAGCACGAGCCGGCCGGCGCTGGTGCCGCCGGCCGCCGGCTCATGCTCGGGGGCGGGGCGGGCGGCGGACTGCGGAGCCTCGATGATGACGTGCGCGTTGGTTCCGCTGAGGCCGAAGGCGCTGATACCTGCCAGGCGCGGCCGGCCGGGCCGGTCGGGCCAGGGAGTGGCGGTGCTGGGAGCCTTGAGACGCCAGGTCTCCCAGTCGATGTTCGGGTTGGGCGTGTCCAGGTGCAGGGTCGGTGGGATGTGGCCGTGCCGGGCCGCCAGAACGGTCTTCAACAGGCCGGCGAGCCCGGCGGCGGCGTCGGTGTGGCCGAGGTTGGACTTCACCGATCCGATGAGCAGGGGCTGGTCGGCCGGGCGGCCTTCGGCATACACCTGTCCCAGGGCGCAGGTTTCGATGGGGTCCCCGAGCGGGGTGCCGGTGCCGTGCGCCTCGACGTAACCGATCTGCTGCGGTGTGACGCGGGCGCTGTGCAGGGCGGCCCGGATGAGGCGTTCTTGCGCCCCCACGCTCGGTACGGTCAGGCCCGCGCTGCGGCCGTCGTGGTTGACGGCGGATCCGCGGATGACGGCCAGCACGTCATCGCCGTCGGCCAGGGCGTCGCTCAGCCGCTTGAGGACGACAACGGCACAGCCGTCGCCCCGCACGATTCCATTGGCGGTGGCGTCGAAGACCTTGCAGCGGCCCTCGGGTGACATGGCACCGGCTTTGCACATGAAGACCGTCAGCTCGGGCGAGAGCAGCAGGTTGACGCCGCCCACCAGCGCCGTGTCGGACTCTCCGGTCAGCAGCGACTGCCGGGCGAGGTGCAGGGCGACCAGGGAGGAGGAGCAGGCGGTGTTCAGCGACAGGCTGGGCCCGTGCAGGCCCAGCAGATAGGAGAGCCGGCCGGAGGTGAAGCTGGCCTCCTTCCCCGTCGCGTACCAGGGGTCGATGGCCTCGATGCCCGCCTGCCGGGCGTGGAGGAGGAAGTAGTCGATGCCCAGTCCGCCGGTGAAGACCGCGGTGCGGGTGCCGGCGAGGTGGGCCGGCACGATGCCCGCGTCCTCCAGAGCCTCCCAGGCGACCTCCAGCAGCAGACGCTGCTGGGGGTCCATCTGCCGTGCTTCGCGCGGCGCGATGCCGAAGAACTCGGTGTCGAACCGGTCGATGTCGGAGAGGAATCCGCCCCAGCGGGTGTACATGGTGCCCGGGGTTGCCGGGTCGGGGTCGAAGTAGCGTTCCAGGTCCCACCGTGAGGGCGGCACCTCGCCGATCGCGTCCCGGCCGTCACGCAGCAGGCGCCAGAGGCCGTCCATGCCCTCGGCGTCGCCGGGGAACCGGCAGCCGGCTCCGACGAGGGCAATGGCCTCCTCGTCGTGGACGCTCATGACTCCTCCTCGGGTGACCGGCGGGATGCAGGAACGAAGTGGCCGTAGGAGCCGCGCCAGTAGGCCAGCGGGGTGCGTTGGGGCCGGGTGGAGCCGCCCACGACGCGGCCCAGGACGAGGTGGTGGTCGCCGGCCTCGATGGTCCGCTCCAGCACGCACTCGGTGTGGGCGACGGCGGCCTCGAAGAGAGGCATGCCGGTGACCTTTCCGGGCGTCCAGTCCAGGCCCGCGAACTTGTCGGCGTTACGGGAGGCGAAGAGGTCGGAGAGCGGCCGGCCCTGGCTGCTGAGGATGTTGACGGCGAACCGGTGGCCTTCCTGGATGGCCCACAGCGTGCCGCTGCCGCTGCTGACACCAGCGAGCAGCAGCGGAGGGTCGGCCGAAACGCTGCAGAGCGCCGAGCAGGTGAAGCCACGGGGTGCACCGTCGGCATCGAGGGTGGTGACGATGCTCACGGCGCCGGCCAGTGATCCCATGAGGGTGCGGAAGGTGGGCAGGTCCACCGAGGGCGGGGCCGGTTCGCTGAGGGGCGCGCCCGGTCGGGCGCCGACCCTGTTCATGACTGTCCGCCCTCGGCCGCGGCCAGCAGGGCTGGACGGTCGACCTTTCCGTTGGCGGTCCTGGGGAGGCGGTCGCGCAGCAGCAGCCTGTCGATGATCATGTAGGTCGGCAGTCTCTCGGCGCAGTGCCGCTTGAGGGCGAGCAGGGAGGGAGGGGTGCCGGGGAGGGGTACGACGACGGCCAGCAACCGGGCGTTCAGCGCGGATCCGGTCACCAGGACGGCGGCCTCGGCCACTGCCTCGTGGGCGGCCAGCACGGCCTCGATCTCTGCTGGTTCGATGCGGTGGCCGCGGACTTTGACCATGTGATCGCGGCGACCGACGTAGTGCAGGACGCCGCGTGCGTCCGTCCGGCCGATGTCCCCGGTCCGGTAGGGCCCCTGGTGGGGGCGTCCGCCCCAGTAGCCGAGCATCACGGTGGGGCCGCTGACCGTGATCTCACCCTGGCCGGAGGGGTCGGCGTCGATGGTCACGGTGTCACCGGAGCAGGCCCGGCCGATGGGCAGCGGCGCGTCGTCGACCAGGTCCGCCTCGGTGATCTCATGGGAAGTGCAGACGTTGGTCTCGGTCGGCCCGTACCAGTTGAGCAGCCGCACCGTGGGCCAGTGCTCGTGCAGCGTCCGGGCGCAGTACTGGGGAAAGGGCTCCCCGGCCAGGATGCAGGCGCGCAGCCGGGCCGGTCGTGCGCCTTCCAGCAGGCCGCCCTCGCGCAGCATCAAGGTCAGCGCCGACGGCACGGAGTACCAGATGCTGATCCGTTGCTGGTGCAGGAAGCTCACCAGTTGCGCCGGGGCGTGCGCCATCTCCTCGGGTACCAGGTGCACCGAGGCGCCGGCGTGGAAGGCGCCGTAGAGGTCGAGGACGGACAGGTCGAAGTTGAAGGGGGCGTGGTTGGCGAGCCGGTCCTCGGCGGTGACGGCCAGTTCGTTGACCGCCCAGTGGACGAAGGCGAGAGCGTTGCGATGGCTGATGCACACCCCTTTGGGGGCGCCAGTGGAGCCGGAGGTGTAGAGGATGTAGGCCGGTTCGTCGACCGAACCCTCCGGGGCGGGGCGTTCGCGGGTGGGGACGGCCGCTGGGTACAGGTCGGCGAAGCCGAGGAGCTTGGCGCCCAGGTCCCTCCCGTCGGCCCGGCGCAGGGCGGCCTCGTCACCGAGGACCAGGACCGGCCGGGCGTCATCGACGATCTTTATGAGGCGGGCGGGCGGGTTGGAGCCGGTGACCGGGACATAGATGGCCCCCAGGCGCAGGGCCGCCTGCATCACGGCGATGGTCTGCACGCTCTTGTAGCTCCAAATGACCAGCCGGTCCCCGGCCCGCAGGCCCTGGTGGAAGAGGGCGTCGGCGAAGTGCTCTGCCAGGGCGTCGAGTTCGGCGTAGCTCAGGCGGCCGTCGGGGCCCTCGGCGGCCAGGGCGTCCGGGTGTCGACGCGCGGCGGCGGTCAGCAGGCCGTGCAGCTTCATATTCCGAGCTCCTTGCAGATCAGTTCGCGCTGGATGTCGGAGGTCCCGGAGAAGAGCACCGTGGGCACGGCGTCGCGCAGGGCCGCCTCGATGCCGTCCGCGCTGCGGTAGCCCCGGGCGCCGAAAATCCGTACGGTGTCGAGCGCGCTGGCCAGTACCCCTTCGGAAAGCGCCAGTTTCGACAGGGCGGTTGCCAGCCGGTGGGGTCGCTCCTGATCCTTCTCCCAGCAGGCCCGGTACAGCAGCAGCCGGGCGGCCTCGGTGCGCAGCTTCATGTCGGCGATGCGGTGGGTGACGGCCTGGAAATCGGTCAGCGGACGTCCGAACTGCCGGCGTTGTCGGACGTGGTGGAGGCACTGCTCCAGAAGCCGGTCGGCCAGGCCCAGGTAGGCGGCGAACAGGCAGGTCCGTTCCCAGCCCATGGAGTGCTGGAAGATGATGCCGCCCTGGCCCGGCTCGCCCAGAACGTGCGAGTCGGGGACGAAGCAGTTCTCGAAGCGCAGGCCGCCGGCCGGGCACTGGGACAGGCCCATCTTCGCGAAGGGCTCCCCCACGGTCAGGCCGTCGGCAGTGCGCTGCACCACGAAGGCGGTGGTGGCAAAGGGTCCTGCAGCGCGGTCGGTGAGTGCGTAGGTGAGGAACAGGTCGGCGGCCGGGCCATTGCTGACGAAGCTCTTCTCGCCGTTGAGGATCCAGCCGCCGGTGGTGCGGTGGGCCGTGGTGGTCAGTGCGGCGACGTCGGAGCCCGCGGTCTCCTCGGTGATGGCGTTCCCGGCGATGGCCTCGCCGGTGCACATCGAGGGCAACAGCCGCCGGCGGGTCTCTTCGGTGGCGAACTC
The DNA here is from genome assembly GCF_020024005.1 of Streptomyces purpurogeneiscleroticus. Taxonomy (NCBI): domain Bacteria; kingdom Bacillati; phylum Actinomycetota; class Actinomycetes; order Kitasatosporales; family Streptomycetaceae; genus Streptomyces; species Streptomyces purpurogeneiscleroticus. The sequence continues at coordinate 24,469 of NZ_NHSG01000170.1, read as the reverse complement.
GGCCAGTGGCATCGCGCAGGCGAACAGGTGGGCGTTGGCGCCGAAGACGAGACCGGTCTGCCCGCAGCCGCGGCCCAATGCCTCCACCAGGTGCGCCGTCTCCAGGGCGCCCAGCCCGCTCCCTCCGTAGCGGGTGGGAACCGACAGGCCGAGGAACCCCAGTTCGCCCAGCCGCAACCAGTCCTCGCGCCGGTAGAAGTCGGCGGGCGGGCCGTCGTCCGTCAGCGGGAAGGCCGTGCTGACGGCTTTGAGGGTGTCCTCGAACCGGGTGGTCTGCTCGGTGGTCCAGTCGAACTCCACGATTCCTCATCTCGCACAGGGGGCCGGCCGGTTCAGCTCTCTTGCTGGGCGAAGGGTTGTGGGTGCGGGGGCGGCGGGGCGGCGTCGGCGGGACTGCGATGCCGGCCGAGCGCAGCGTCGGCGGAGGTGCGGCGCAGGACCAGGCCGAGGAGAGGAGAGGTCGCCGCAGTGGTGATCAGTGCCACGATGGTCATGGCGGTGAAGAGCTGGGTGCTCAGCAGGCCCAGTTCCAGACCGGCGTTGAGGATGACGAGCTCGGTGAGACCCCGGGTGTTCATCAAGATGGCCAGGGGCAGCCTCTGGTGCCGGTCGAGGCGGGTGATGCGGGCGGCCAGCAGCACGCCGCCGGCCTTGCCGATGCTGGCCACGGTCAGGGCGAGGAAGATGTAGAGGACTCCGGTCCATCCCAGGGCCGTGAGGTCCATGGACATGCCGGTCACCACGAAGTACACGGGAAGCAGCAGCTTCGCCAGGCTCTCCAGCGGGCCGCGTACCGCGGTGTGCAGGGCTTGGGCTCGTACCCCCCTCGGCATGACCAGGCCGAAGACGAAGGCGCCGAGAATGGGGTGCAGGCCGATCTCGGCCGTGACATAGGAGGAGGCCAGGGCGCCGGCGGCGGCCAGCATGCCCAGTTGGGGCGCGGACTGCCGGGCCAGGCGGGCCAGGCGGGCCAGTGCCGGTCGCACCACCGCGAACATGACCAGCGTATACACGAGCCCCCAGCCGAGGACATGCAGGAAGTCCCCGGGTCCGGCGGCGTGGACCAGAGCGGTGACCAGGGCCAGCAGCGTCCAGGCGAGTACGTCATCGAGAGTGGCCAGGGTGAGCGCGAGCCGGCCCACACTGGTGGACTGCAGTTTCAGGTCGGTGATGATGCGGGCCAGGACGGGGAACGCTGCGATGGCCATGGCCGTGCCCATGAACAAGGTGAACTCCACCAGCCGCACCCCGGGGCGGCTGACGGTGTCGGCGGTGGCGAAGAGGCCGGCCCCGAGAACGCTGCCGAGGATGAGGGGCACGAGCGCGGAGACGGCCCACAGGCCGCCGATCGTGCGGCGCTGTCCGCGCAGCTCCTTGGTGTCCAGCTCCCAGCCGAGGAGAAACATGAACAGCAGCAGGCCCAGATGGGCTGCCACCGTCAGATGCGGTCTGACGGCCGGGGGCAGCAGCACGTCCGGCAGGTGATGCGGAAGCAGTCCCAGCAGGCTGGGTCCCAGGCAGATACCGGCGAGGATCTCCCCCACGACGGCCGGCTGGCGCAACCGGCGCGCCAGGGCGATGAAGGCTGCTGCCACCGCCAAGGCCAGAGCGATGCTGCCCAGGGCCATCGCGGTGATCCACTGTGTGTCGGCTGCGCTGCTCATGCCGGCTCCTGGCTCTTTTCGGGACCCCGCCGGGAGTCCGGGGCATCGGTGACGGTCTCCCGGCGGGGTGGCACGGTGTCAGGTGAAGTGGTCAGAAGAGCCGGCGCCCGCGCAGTCCGGTGCGGGCCATCTCCACCGCGACGCCGCCGATCATTTCCCGCATGTCCGTGGGGGCTTCGGCGGCGAGCCAGTAGCACATCCGGGCGAGCTTGGCCGGTGTGGGGAAAAGGAACCGCGTGTCCGGGTCGGCGAATCCGATGCCCTTGGGGATGTAGTCGGCCTCGGCCAGCTGCCGGAACAGCTCAGCGGCCGCGTCGGACGCGGAGATCTGCCCCTGCTCGAATGCCTCGCACTGGGTGACCATGGAGTCGAAGAGCTTCTTGTACTCGGCGTGGTCCGGCCACCACAGCCCGACGTTGGGCACCTCCTCCAGAGCGCGGAAGATTCCGTCCTGGTGGGTACGCCGGTGGGCGGAGAGTGCGCGCTGCAGGCGGAAGCCGCCGACGACCGAGCCGAACGCCCAGATGCGAAAGACGGCGTTCCACAGATCGTAGCTGTCGAAAGCGAGGAAGGAGCTGTTGACCAGGCCGTCGTTGTAGTCCAGCAACCCCTGTTCAAGGGTCTGGACGTAGGCGAAGTGCTCGTCGGTGAAGTGGTCGCGCCGCAGGGCGTCGAGGAGCCGCCAGGCCAGGACATTGATGACTTCGACGGTGTTGGACAGGCCGCGGGAGAACAGCGGGTCCAGGAACCCGGCCGCATGGGACATCAGGCACCACCGGGCACCCACGGACCGGCGGGAGGAGTACTGCAGCCGGTCGGTGGAGACCCAGGGCCGCACCGCGGTGGCGCCCTCGAACTGCCGCTTGATCGCTGGGTAGCGGGAGGCGAACTCGCGGAACTCCTCCTCCGGGGCGGCGTCGGACTTGGGGTAGGTGCGCGGATCCATCGTGAGGCCGACGCTGACCAGCGGGTTCTTGGAGCCCTTGTGATTGTTGAAGGGGATGACCCAGAACCAGCCGCGGTCGAAGAGGTGATGCATCGTGCCGGAGTGCCAGGGCACCGGTGGTGACTCACGCCGCGGATGACGCAAGGCGGCGTCCGGCGTCCGCACGCCGATCATGTGCGTGAAGATCGAGCGGGAGTGGTGCTTGAACCGGCACGGGTCCTCCCTCAGGTCCAGCTTCTGTGCCAGAGGAGAGCGGAAGCCGCTGGCGTCGACCAGGTAACGGGCACGGAGGGTGGTGCCGTCCGCTCCCATGACCGCCACGCCGTCGTCGTGGATGTCGACGTCGGTCACCCGGTAGGCGAGCTTGGGCATGCAGCCGTAACGGATGGCGGTATTGAACAGATAGGCGTCGGTGTCCTGCCGGAAGAGGTGCCCGGAGCGGTTGATGATGCCGGGAGTATTGAACTGGTTGGCTTCCCTGGGATTCGGCTCGCTACCCTCGGTGTGACGAATGAATCCGAAATTGCGCTTCTGCCCGAAGGAAGAACTGATCTCCTTCGTGCAGTCCTTGTAGGAGGACAGGGTGGCGATTTCGGGGACGCCGTAGCGTTCGGCGAGCATCCGCAGGCCCAGGAGCGTGTAGGGAATCATCGACTCCCCGACCGCGAACCGCGGGTGCGCGCCCGCGTCCACGATGAGTACGCGGGCACCGGCGCGTGCAAGGATGGCTCCGAGAATCGAACCGGCAATTCCGGCACCGAGAATGATGACGTCGTTGTCCGGTTCGCGCAGCAGTGTCGGCGCTGCGGTCTCCTTTTCCTTCTCCATGCCCATGTGCCTTCCTCCGGGGGGTAGGACGCGACGGCAGTGGAGATTACTCAAGAACCTGATCCGGCGTCTTCGTCATTTGTGATGAATCAACGCCTCATCCCTTGTGGGGAGAAAAACCGCCGGGAGACGAAGGCGGGGCGGTGAAATCGTCCTTGCAGCCAATTGTTCGGTCGCGCCGGCCGCTGGAAGCCTGCCTCGTGCAGGCACGGTGACCACCACAGGAGGATGCGTATGACGTCCACGGAATCTCCGGCGGAGGGGGCCGATTTCCGCGGCAGACTCACCCAGGCGCTGCGCACCGTCTCCCAGTTGCGCAGTGCATTGGAGGAGCACGAGCGTGCTGCCCATGAACCGGTGGCCGTCGTCGGGCTGAGTGTCCGCCTCCCCGGGGAGGCCGACACCGCCGACCGCTTCTGGGAGTTGCTGCAGCAGGGCGTGGACGCCATTTCTCCCTTTCCCTCCGAGCGCGGGGACACCGTGCCGTACCGGGCCGAGGCCCCCGGAACCCCGGGGAAGGCGTATGTGACCGAGGCCGGCTATGTGCGCACCACCGAGTACTTCGATGCCCAGGTCTTCGGGATCTCCCCGCCGGAAGCTCTGGGGATGGACCCGCAGCAGCGCATGGTGCTGGAAGGGGCCTGGGAGGCCCTGGAGCACGCCGGCATCGCCCCGGACTCTCTCAACGGGACCCGGTCCGGTGTCTTCGTGGGCGCCAGCACCAGCGACTACGTGCGCATGCGGCAGCAGTTCGGGACGGCGGACGGCATCGACAGCTACCAGTTGTTCGGGGAGTCCAGCTTCATCGCCGGCCGGGTGGCGCACACTCTGGGGCTGCGCGGGCCGGCACAGGTGATCGACACAGCGTGCTCCTCGTCGCTGATGGCGGTCCACCAGGCGATCCGCGGCCTGCGTTCGGGCGAGATCGACCTGGCGCTGGCGGGAGGAGTCAACGCCATCCTCTCGCCGTACGGCTTTGTGCTTCTGAGCCAGTCCCGAGCGGTGGCGCCGGACGGCCGGTGCAAGACCTTCGATGCGGCGGCGGACGGTTACGCCCGCGGTGAGGGCTGCGGCGTCCTCGTGTTGAAGCGGCTGTCCGATGCACTGGCCCACTCCGACCGCATACTCGGCGTCCTGCGCGGCAGTGCCGCCAATCACGACGGCCGGGCCAGTGGAATCTCGGTGCCCAGTGGCCCGGCACAGCAGGAAGTCATCCGGGCCGCCCTGGCGGATGCGGGCGTGCGCGGCACGGACATCGGCTACGTGGAAGCCCACGGTACCGGGACGGTGCTGGGCGACCCGATCGAGCTGCGCAGCTTGGAGGCGGTGCTGGGCGCGCAGCGTGAGGCGGACCGACCGTTGTATGTCGGCTCGGTGAAGACCAACATCGGTCACCTGGAGGCCGGAGCAGGGGTGGCCGGCCTGATCAAGGCGCTTCTGGTCGTCGCGCGCGGCGAGATCCCGCCCCACCTCCACTTCCACACGCCGAATCCGATGGTGGAATGGGACCGGATGCATCTGCGCATCCCCACACGGACCGTCCCGTGGCCGGAGGAGGGGCGGGCGCGCCTGGCCGGCGTGAGCTCCTTCGGGGCCAGCGGCACCAATGTGCATGTGGTACTGGAGGGACCACTCGCTTCCCCGGCACCGGCGGTGGCGGCCCCCGCGGTCGATGAGACGCAGCTGCTGGCCGCTTCCGCGCGCAGCCCTGAAGCCCTGCGCGCCACGGCGCGGCGCTACGCCGAACACCTCGAGTCCCTTGCCCAGCAGGAGCCCGGTGCGGGGGCCGGGCTGCGCAATTTCTGCCTGAGCGCACATACCGGCCGGGCCCACCAGCCGCACCGGCTCGCGGTGGTCGCCGATTCCCCCGCAGCCATGGCCCAGCAGCTGCGGGCGTTCGCCGATGGCCGCCCCGGCGCGGCCGTATCCGGCAAAGCCTCGCCCCGGTACCGGCCCAAGGTGGCCTTCCTCTTCACCGGCCAGGGGGCCCAGTACCCCGGCATGGCCGCCGGCCTGTACGCGGCCGATCCCGTCTTCCGCGACGCTCTGGACCGCTGCGCCGAAGGGCTGCGCGCGCATCTGGACCGGCCGCTGCTGCAGGTGCTGTTCGCCGAGGAGGGCACGGCGGAGGCCGGCCTGCTGGATCGGACGGCCTGGACGCAGCCGGCCCTGTTCGCCGTGGAGTATGCGCTCGCGCAGACCTGGCTCTCCCGGGGAGTGCGGCCCACGGCCTGTCTGGGACACAGCGTCGGTGAGATCACCGCGGCCTGCGTTGCCGGCGCCCTGACGCTGAAGGACGCGCTGGCGCTTGTCGCCGCCCGCGGCCGGGCCATGGACGACCTGCCCGCCGGCGGCGCCATGCTGGCCGTGCCGCTGACCGAAGAGGCCGCGCACGTGGCGATCGGCCCCCGTACCGACCGTGTGGGCATCGCCGCGGTCAACGGGCCGGAATCCGTTGTCCTTTCCGGCGCCGGCGAGGCGATCGAGCAGATCGAGCGGGAACTTCGGACGCAGGGCGTCAAGAGCAGGCGGCTGCGGGTCTCGCACGCCTTTCACTCACCGCTGATGGCACCGGCGCTGCCCGAGCTCGCCCGTCTCACTGCGAGTGTGACCGTGAGCGAACCCGCCTTCCCTCTGCTCTCCGGCCTCACCGGCGCCCCGGTGGACCTGGACACGCTGCGCGATGCGGAGTACTGGTGCCGGCACGCGCGCCAGGCCGTGCGGTTCCATGACGGGCTGCTGTGGCTGAAGAACGCCGGTATCGGCACCTTCGTGGAGGTCGGCCCGGGACGCACCCTGCTGGGCATGGGCACCCGGGCGCTGCCCGACCACGACCTGCAGTGGCTGCCGTCGCTGCGCCGGGGCAGCGCGGAGACGACCGAACTGCAGCAGAGCCTGGGGCGGCTGTACGTGTCCGGGGCGCCGGTGGTGTGGCAGCGCCAGGAGGACCCGCCCTGGCAGCGGGTCGAAGTTCCCGCTTACCCCTTTCAGCGGCGCCGCTATGTCTTTCCCGCCGAAGCGCCGGCAGGCGGCCCGCTGCCCGGCCGCAGCGGACCGGCGGCAGCGCCCGGCGTCTACGCAGTCACCTGGCGGGAGGCCGCCCTGTCCCGCGAACCGATGACGCCTGCGCCCGGCCGCACTCTTCTGCTGGCCGACACCACCGGCGTGGCCGAGGAGTTGGCGCACAAGCTGCGGGCGGCGGGCGAGGAGTGCCTGCTGCGCTACGCGCCGGGGACGGAGCCCGGAGAGGCGCGACACACGGTCCGGCCCGACGCGGTCGGGAACCTCGTGGCCGAGGAAGGCCCCTTCGACCGGGTGGTGCATCTGTGGAGCCTGGATGCTCCGACCGCGGAGGACGCCGGTGGTGAGGACATCGCGGCGGCCCGGCAGCGCGGTCCGGAGATGCTCCTCGGCCTGGCGCAGTCACTCCTCAAGGCCGGTAGTGCCGAAGGTTCCCGACCGTGCCGGCTGTGGGTGATCACCCATGGTGCCGTGGCGACACAGGAAGAGGAAAAGGTCGACTGCGTGGCGGCGGCCGCGGCGGCCGGGTTCGGCAAGAGTCTGGTACTGGAACACCCCGAGCTGTGGGGCGGGTCCGTTGATCTCTCCGGGGGCGGAGCGGAACTCGATGCTCTGCGGGACGAACTTCTCCTGAACTCCGGTGCGGAGGACCAGGTGGCGCTGCGCGGTGCGCGGCGTCTGGTGCCCCGCGTGGTACCCCGCACCGATGCCCCCGTGTCCGCCACTCCGACGATCCGGCCGGAGGCGTGCTACCTGCTGGTGGGTGGGCTCGGTGGCGTCGGCCTGACGGTGGCCGACTGGCTGGCAGGGCTCGGCGTGCGCCGGCTGGTGCTCACCTCCCGCACCGGGCTCCCACCGCGCGAGGAGTGGGAGGAACCGCACCTGCCGCCCGCAGTGTGCGACCGCATCACCGCGGTACGGGCGCTGGAGGAACAGGGAGTGACCGTTCGGGTCGAAGCGGCGGATGTGTGCGACACAGAGGTGATGCGTGCGCTGGTGGACCAGCTGCGCACCGCCCCCGGTGGCCTGGCCGGAGTGGTGCACGCCGCCGGCCTCAGCAGCGGCGAGGACATAGTGCAGGCGGATGCCGCGGCCTTCAGGGAGGTGCTGCGGCCGAAGATGGACGGCGCCTGGACACTGCACCACGTGCTGGAGGGTGTGCCGATCGACTTCCTCGCCCTGATGTCGTCCGTGACTGCCGTGTGGGGTGCCCCGCACCTTGCGGCGTACACGACGGCGAACCACTTCCTGGACGCCCTGGCCGCCTACCGACGGACGCGCGGGCTCCCGGCAAGTGTCGTCAACTGGGGCCGTTGGGACGGCGTGAGCGGCCTGGGAGGCCGTGGCCGGGCCGAGCGGGTGGCAGCCACCGGCTACCGGCCGATGGACGCGGAGGGGGCAATGGCCCACCTGGGTGCGTTGCTGGCGGGCGGTGAGGGGCGCCGCATCGTCGCCGAGGTGGACTGGGAGGTCGTCCGGCCGCTGCTGGAGTCCCAGCGGGCACGCCCCCTGCTGGCGGAGATGGCCGCAGACCGTACCAGCAGTGCTGCGGCACAGGAGGCGGACGACGGCGTGGCGTTGCAGCGGGTGCTGTCCCTCCCGAGCGGGGAGCGGGAGCAGTGGCTGGAGGAGTACGTCTGGCAGTGCCTTGCCGAGCAGCTGGGAGTGGACCTGGCCGAGTTCACCGGCGACTTCGACCTGCTGGACTTCGGCTACGACTCGCTGGGCGCCATGCGGACACTGACACGCTTCCGCCGCGAGTTGAAACTGGAGCTGGCGGCACGCGAGTTCTTCGAGATCTCCGCAGACGAGTGGGGGCGCTTCTTGGCGGAGTCGGTGGCCGCGCAGCATGAATGACCGGGCCGGCCGGCACGGTGGGCGGCTCCTCACCGGTGTGGGAGCCGCCCACCGGTCAGGAGGCGGCCGCCGCGAGCCTCTGCGGCTGCGCCCGCATGAGACCGATCTCGTAGGCGTAGATGACGGCATGCACGCGATTACGCAGTTCGAGCTTGGTGAGCAGGTGCTGTACATGGGACTTCACCGTGCTCTCGCTGACGAACAGCGCGGCGGAGATCTCCGCGTTGCTCAAGCCGCGGGCAAGGAGTCGCAGGACATCGGCCTCCCGGCGCGTGAGATGCGCCAGGTCCGCCTCCGCCGGCCCGTCCTCCCCCTCCGGACGGCACACGACGCTGCCGGCCTGGGCCTGCTCGACGCCCTGGGGAAGGGAGCTCAGGGTGTAGTCGGCCGCGATCAGGCGTACGGCAGCGGCGATCTGTTCGGGGGTCGACTGGCTGAGCAGAACGCCGCGGACACCGTCTCCCAGCGTGTCATGGGGCAGGGGCCGGCGCTGGTCGACCAGCGCCAGGATCCGCGCGGCGGACGCACTGCGGTTCAGGGCCCGGCGGCTGGAGGAAACATCCAGACCGTCGCCGGTGTCGAAGACGACAACGTCGGGCTGGCTCGCCTGCGGGCCGCCCATCACCTCGGCGATGTCCGGGGCATCGTCAACGACAATCAAATCCGGCTGGGCGTCAAGGAGGAACCGATAGCCTGCTCGGGTCACTTCCTTCCGGCTTACGACCACTACCCTGATCGTCTCTCCACGCACCACGATGCTCCCCGTGGGTGAGTTGTGCAGGTTGACAAGCAACGGGGGACAGCGTCACGGCTGTGGCTCGAGGAGCGGTCCAGGAGCGGCGTAGCACGCCTATAGCGTGGTGCTACTCGTTGGTGGACCACCGGTCGCGGCGGGTGCCGACGCCGTCAGCTGCTCCCGGAGCCGTATCGGGACCAGTAGCTGCGCAGCCGCGAGAAGTCGAGTCGATCGTCGCGGTAAGCGATGTAGTGATCGGGCCGGACGACGTGGAGCGCGGGCCCCCCTTCCGCTCCGTAGCGCTTGTGGACCTCCCCGGTGCGGTCGAGAAGCACCCCTTCGGGGAGGCTGCTCAGCGGCCCGCGGGTGATGAGAAGGGCCTCCCCGTAACCAGCGGCCGCGGCCCGGGCCTGCTCCCGCCGACGCCGGAGTTCGGCCGGGCGCATCTCGTGCCCGACGAAGACAAGGACGGTATGGCGTTGCTGGTCCAGCGCCCGGCGCAACCGGGTGATGCCGGAGGCGGTGTGCAGATAGCCGTCCGGGCTCAGGTCACCGGCCTGCGGCACCATGTGGCCTGCGGATCCGTCCTCGGCGCCGTGGCGCCACCGGTCCGACGCGAGCGGGCTGGTGCGGTAGTCGATGGTCAGCTCGCTGATGTTCCGGGTCACCGTCTCCTGTACGCCCTTGAACTGGGTGGCGAAGGCGGCCATATGTTGGCGCAGTGCTGCGGGTACACCGCGGAAGGTGATTGCCTTGGTGGCACGCTCGGTGAGCTGGAGCACGCCCGCGGCCACACGGGTGCGTTCGTGCGCGTAGGTGTCCAGCAGCTGCTCCCCCGCCCTGCCGGCGAGCACCAGGGCAAGCTTCCAGCCGAGGTTGTGGGCGTCCTGCAGGCCGGTGTTCATTCCCTGTCCGGCAATGACACTGTGCGAGTGGGCGGCGTCACCGGCGAGGAGGACACGGCCCGAGCGGAAGGTGGCTGCCCGGCGCTGGCGGCTGCCGAAGTACGTCGTCCACCGGGGGGCGAACAGCCGGGGGTCCAGTGGGGTGCGTTGTTGCACCAGCCGGGAGACGAGCTCAAGAGGCGGCGCGGCGCCCGGGGAGGGTCCCTCGTACTGACACAGCACCCGCCAGCCGTCCTGTTCGGGCAGGGGGATGGCAGCGAACGCCCCCTCGTCGTTGAAGAAGGCGTGCAGACGGTTGCCGTCCAGGTCCCAGTTGGCCGAGCAGTCCGCCAGGATCCAGTTGCGTTCCAGGTCCTTGCCGTGATCGGCGATGCCGGCGAGGTGGCGGACGGTGGAGTGCGCACCGTCGCACCCGACCAGCCAGCGGCTGCGGACCTGCTCCACGGTGCCGTCGGCGTGCTGCAGGCGCACCTCGATGTGGTCTTCGTGGTCGGTGAACCCGGTGACCTCCGCGCCCCGCTGTGGCGTGAGGCCGCGCCGGACGAGGTCGTTGCACAGCAAGTCCTCGGTGATGTTCTGCGGCAGACACAGACCGAAGGGGAAGGGCGACTCCACCTCGTCCAGGCCGAGAGAGGCCACCGACCGGCGGTTGTGATGCAGTTCGATGGCCACCATGGGACGCCCGGCGGCGAGCGCGTCGTCCACCAGCCCCAGGCCGTCGAAGACTTCCAGCGTGCGGGCAGCCAGGGCCAGCGCCCGGCTTTCGTCGTGGGCGGCTCGGCGCTTGTCGACCAGGCGCGGCTGAATGCCGTGGCGGAGCAGGACCGCAGCCAGCATCAGCCCCGTCGGCCCTGCGCCGGCGATGAGGACGTCCGGGCCGGCGGCGTCAGCCATGGTTGGTCTCTTGTGCCAGACGTGCCATGAGCTGCTGGTACTGCGCTGTCTGCAGCACCAGCATCAGGTCCATCAGGGCGGCTCGGTCCCCGGCCACCTTCATGACGCCCTTCATGAACGCGGCAGCCGGGTGCTGCCGGCCGGTGTGGAGGTCTCGGAGATCTTCGTAGTGGACGCTGATGCGCAGATTCGGTCGCTTCAGGGCGCCGAGGCCGATCCGGGCCACCCGACCGGACCTGATGCGCAGGGAGTAGTCGATGTCGCCGCCCGGGGCCTGATGCACGGCGTAGTGCACGTCCACGTTGGCGCGCTCGATCCTGGGCAGGGCCTCAGCGAGAGCGGCGAAGTGCCGGAAGTACTCCTCGGTGAGGAATTGCAGGTTCCCGACCTGGCCGGGGGGAGTTGCCGACGGCGTGGCGGCGGTGGGGCTCGTCATGCTGCTCTCCTAGGCATTGACGACGGCGATGCGCAGGCTCTCGACGCCGCGCAGGGTCAACCGAGGCCGGTAGACGGGTTGTTCTTGCAGGTCGAAGGCGGAGAAACGGCGCAGCATCGTGCTGTGGAAGACTTCCGCCTGCAGCTTCGCCAGCCGCCAGCCCATGCAGGTGTGGATGCCTGCGCCGAAGGACACCGAGGCCGTCTCCCGCCGGTCGATGCGGAACTCCTCGGGCCGGGAGACGTGGGCAGGGTCGTGGTTGGCTGCGCCGATGCCCAGGATGAGCTGGGCCGGGGCCTCGATCTGTACACCCCCGACGGTCCGGGGCTCGGTCAGGGTGCGCACGACGATCTGGACGGGTGCGTCGTAGCGGATGACTTCGTCGATTGCCGAGTCCAGCAAGCTCATGTCCGCCCGGAGCCTGTGTGCTTCGGCAGGGTGTTGCGCGAAGGCCCGTACGCCGTTCCCGAGCATGTGTGTGGTGGTCTCGAAGCCGGCGCCGATGACCATGTTGCACATGCCGATGAGTTCGATCGGGCTGAGTCGGCCGGATTCGGCATCGGTGATGGCGATGAGGGCGGAAACGAGGTCGTCCCCGGGCTGTCGTCGTTTGCGGTCGATGAGATCGGCGAAGTAGTCGTCGGAGAACTGGGCGCCCTCATCGGCCTCTCGCAGTTCTTGTGCGGTGAGGCCCAGTTCGAAGGTGCGCTGGAAGTTGCGCATGGGTTCGCGAAGTGCCGGGGCCTCCTCGCGGGGCATGCCCAGCAGGTCGGCGACCGTGTACAGCGGCAGCGGATAGCACACGTCGTTGACGATGTCGCCGCCGCCGGCTTCGGCTATCGGGTCGAGCAGCTCGTCCAGGGTGTGCTGGATGCGGTCGCGCAGTCTTTCGACCATGGCGCCGGTAAAGCTTTTGCCGGCCAGCCGGCGCAGCCGGGTGTGCTCGGGCGGATTGGCCCACAGCATGGAGGTGCCCATGCGCCGAAGGGCGGCGTGCTCTTGCCACTGGCCGCCGAACCGGCCGTGCATGAAGCCCTCGACGTTCTTGCCCACCGCTTTGTCCCGCAGCATCGCCAGCACGTCGTCGTAGGAGGTGAAGACCCACATGCCCAGCTTGCTGTGGTGCACCGGCCGCGTCTCGCGCAGAGTCCGGTAGCGGGGATAGGGGTCCTGGACGCCTTCGGGGGAGAAGAGGATCTCGGCGAGGGCGGCATCGGCGATACGGTCCTCGTCGAGGGCGGGTGTCAAGTCCTGGATGGTCACGTGTCACTCACCGGGCTTTCTGTGCTCGTCGGCGTGCCGGATCAGCCATGCGTGGGGCGGAGGGCGTGTGAGCCGGAGACAGCGGCGAGCAGTGTGCTGCGCACCAGTGCGCCGACCTTCCGGTCGGGGGCGGTCTCGGCCCACTCGAGTACCGCGCCGATGTCTTCGGGTGCCGGATGGTAGAAGCGTGCGCCGGGATCGGCGAATCCGAACGGCAGCGGCGCGAAGCCGCTCTCGGCGATCGCGGCGAATATGTTGGCGGAGGCCGCCTCGGCAGGTATGCGCCCGGCACCGGCGGCCGCGCACTCCTCCGCTGCCAGCATCACCAGGTCGCGGTAGCCGGCGTGTCCGGCGAAGTACGGCGCAGGCCACGAGGCCGTCTCGTGAGCGGCGTGCAGGGCGTCGGGGGCTGTGCTGTCGATGCGCGCCAGGTAGTCCCCCAGCTGGAAGGTACCCAGCATGGTGCCCAGGCTGAGGACCTTCAGGGCCGCGGTGAGCAGGTGGGAGTCGGTCGTGGCGTCCAGAAACATGCGGTGCGCCAAGACACCGGCAGAGATCTGGTTCCTGGCGATCCGGTCCATCTGCGGCAGCCCGGAGCCGGCGTAGTCACCGGTGCGTGCCGCGGTGATCAGCCGGTGCGCCAGGGCGTTGACGAGCTCCAGCCCGCTGCTGAGCGACCAGGAGAACAGGCCGTCGACGGTGGCGGAGGACTCCGGGAGCAGACACCAGCGCTCGCCGGCCCGGTTTTCGGCGAAGTCCTGCAGGGTGGTGCTGCGGAAGGGCTCGGTGGGCCGGGCGGTGGCCAGCTGCCGTGCAGCCAAGGGGAGTTGGGCGAGAAGCTCGCTGAACTGGGCCTCGGGGTCGGGATCGGGCCGGTGGCGGCGGGCATCCAGGCAGACGCCGACACTGGTGAGCCGGTGCACGGCGTCGGGGTGGTTGTCGAAGGGGGTGCACCACAGGTAGCCGCCGTCGAAAATGTGGTACACGGTGCCCTCGTCCCAGCTGCACGGCGCCTGGCGCGCCTGTCCCGCGAGGGGTGCCAGACGGCCCGCCCCGGCCATGTGGGTGGAGATGGAGTGCAGTTGAGCGGGGAGGCGGCGGGGCCTGCCGATGAGCGTGGGCTGCCGGCCCAGCGCACCGTCCTGGCCGGCGCAGTCCACCACGTAGTCGGCGTGGAAGGTCTCGGCGCGCACGGTGCGGATCTGCACGCCGCCCGGGCCGGTGTCGACCTCCACGACGTCGCCGGCCTCGGGGGCAATGGCTCCGTAGCGCAGGGCGGTGGCCCGGACCGCGGCGTCGGCATCCGGACGGAACAGGGCCGGCTCGGGAGGCATCCGGCGCGGCGCCGCGATCTGGTGCACCTGGTCGGGATGTTGTGTGCCGTGGGGGCCGTAGTAGAAGAAGCCCAGGCTGCGGCCGGCCCCTGTGGTGGGGGTGACAGCGGCCAGCCCGGCCAGTTCGGGCACGTCGTAGCGCTTGCCGAGGGTGCGCAGCAGCATCGCGGTGTAGGGGATGACGAGCTCGCCCCCGGCGCGTTGCGCCGAGGGACGCTCCCCCAGCATCAGGACCCGCAGCCCGCGTCTGGCCAGGATCGCCGCCAGGGCTGCCCCGGTCAGACCACCGTCCAGGACGGCGACGTGCCACCGCTGTTCCGTGGCGGGCTGTGTTTGCATGGGTGTCCTTTCATTTGGGGATGCGTGCCGGTGCGCTGTGGAACGCCCGGCGCAGCGGAGGTGCTCACATGCTGCGAGAGTCCTTGCTGCGCCCCTCGAGGCGGTAACCGGCCCAGACCAGAAGCACACCGACCAGCGCGGCGAGCAGCAGCGTGGTCAGCTGGGCGGCCGTCAGGCCGCGGAATCCGTACAGGAACGGGTTCATCCAGGTGAAGATGCGGGAGAAGGGCCACCACGCGTCGAAGGCGCGGGCGGCGGGCTGGAGCCAGGAGACCATGGTGAAGCCGCCGCCGATGAAGAAGGTGACCATGGAACCGAGGACGATGACGGGCTGCGCAGCGCGGAAGTATTTCAGGAAGTGCCCGGCGAAGATGCCGACTCCCGCGCAGAAGATCATCACGGGGAGCATGTACAGGTACAGCAGCAGCACCTTTCCCGGGCCGACCTCGAAGTGCGCGATCCAGTAGGACAGGCCGAGGGGGATGAGGGACAGGAGGATCGTCACCACCATCGCGGAGAACACGTTCGCCAGGCCGGCGGTCACTGGGCGCAGCGGCGTGAGCAGGATTTCCTTGCGGGTGGAGTTCTCCCTCTCGAACATGAAGAGGTTGGAGGCCAGCAGCATGGCCCCGAAGAACAGGGCGAGCAGGACGGAGGAGCCGCCGAGGTAGGCGGTCCGCCACACGTCGTGAGGGTGGGCGCCGGCCATCCTGGATTCGATCCGCAGCTTCGCGCCCGGCACCTCCGCCCGGTTGATCACCAGTTGGATGCGGCCCATGGTGTTCTTCACGGCGTCGGAGTTGACGTTGTAGTTGCGCACCGTGAGGTCATGGGTGTGGGCGTAGTCGCGCGGGATCTCGATGACGGTGTTCAGCCGTCCCCAGGAGACCAGGGAGCGTGCTTCGGAGTCGTCGTGGGTGACGACGTTGAACCAGGGGGTGATGTCGGAGTGCGCGGTGCGGATGTCGTGTTCGAGGGACTTGGCTTGTGCGCTGCTCGACTTGTTGACCAGCCCGACGGGGTAGGCGTCACCGAAGCCGCCGTAGACCATGGTGGAAAGGATCAGCATGGCCACCGGCACGATGGCCGCTTGGATGAGCAGGGAGCGCTGACGCCGCAGGAGCAGCATGTTCCGCCGGTGGACGGCGAAGAACGCATGCAGATTCTTCATCGATCGACCTTTCTGTTTTCCGGTCCGACCGGGCCGGTCGACATGCTCACTGCCCCTGCGCGAAGCGCAGTCGCTTCCGGAGAACGTAGGTGGCCGCACCGATCAGGACGATGATCACGGCGGACAGCCACAGCAGGTAGTGCGTCTGGCTGCCGATGTAGAACGGCTGCTGTCCTTCCACGGTGAAGCGGATCTGGTCGATCGCCCCGGAGACCGGCCAGTAGCGGGCGATCTGCCACAGGAATTCCACCAGGCCCGCGTGTGCGTAGCCGCGCATGTACGACTCGAAACCGACGACGAGGAAGTGCACGACGGCCAGCACCGCGGCAATGGGGACCAGAGGCAGTGAGCGGCGGAGGGTGACGCCCAGGAGCACGCCCAGTGCGGATCCATAGAGGAACATCAGCAGCAGGGGGGCCCAGCTGCCGGGCCCGAGTCGCGTGAGCGGATAGTCCAGAGTCAGCCAGAGGGTCAGCCCGACCAGGACCATGGTCATGCACGTTTGCACGAAAGCCGCTGTCCACTTGCCTGCGATGAGGGGCGCGAGTCCGCGGGGCGAGAGGACGACGGCCTTGGCAGTGCGATCCTCCCACTCCCGGGCGACCAGGCTGCCGGTGTTGACCATCGAGGCGTAGAGGATGGCGAACATCAGCAAGCTGGCGCCCATGTAGCGGGTGAAACTCATGGGTGACGCCCACCGGTCGACCGCTTTCACGCCGACCGTGTGCTCCGGGTCGATGCTCTTCTGCACGGCGCCGATGGCAGTGTCCACGCGGAGCTGCAGGTTTTTGGTGATGTCGGAGTTGATGTTGTCGGACACGATGTCGATGTGCGCTTTGCCGGCGGTGACATCGGCTTCGAAGGTGGGCGGAAGGACCACCATGCCGATGGTCTCGCCGCTGTCATACATCGCCTTGGCTTCCGCCGGGTCGGTGGTGCGGATCTCCCACGCGTCGCCGTCCTCGGACTTCATGTCTTTGATTGCGGACATGAACTGCTGGGTGTGCGGTCCGTGGGACTTCACGGCGAAGCCGATGGGCGCGGTGGTCGCCGTCTGCACGATGAAGGCGTAAAGGAGCACGAACATCACGGGAACGACGACGCTGAGGGCGAAGTAGGTGGGGCTGCGCCGCGATATGAGGAGGTCCTTGGCGACGATGGCGCGAACTGCCGTGAGCATGAGGAGCTCTCTCCCGTTCCCTCAGTCGCGCAGCGCGCGCCCGGTGTACTGCAGGAAGACGTCCTGCAGATTGGGTTCAGCGACTTCGAAGCTGTCGAGTTCGTCCCGCAGCACCGTGTCGTTGCGCAGGTCGCCGATGACGCGCAGCGCCTCCTTGGCATCGGTCAGACCCACCTTGACGGTCGTCTGGGTCGTCTCCACCGCGCCCCATGGCAGGTTCATGACATCCCGTGCGCGTTCGGCGGCCGGTGTGCTGCGAAAGCGCATCACCAGGCTCTGCGCCGCGAGGCGGGACTTGAGTTCGGCCGTGGTGCCCTCCACGATCTTCTTGCCGTGATCGAGGATGGTGATGTAGTCGGCGAGCGCCTCGGCCTCCTCCATGTAGTTGGTGGTCAACAGGATGCTCACTCCCGCGTCCGCCAGGTCGCGGACGCAGTCCCACAAGGCCCGGCGGGACTGCACGTCGACCCCCAGGGTCGGTTCGTCCAGGAGGAGCGCTCTCGGTTCGGTGAGGAGGGCGCGGGCCAGTGTCAGGCGGCGCTGCATGCCGCCCGAGTAGGTGCCGGTCCGGTCCTTCGCTCGGTCGGTGAGTCCGACCAGTTCGAGAACGTGCTCGATGCGGGAGGCGAGCTGGTCGGCCGGCACGCCGTAGTAGTGGCCGTGGAACTGCAGGTTCTCGCGGGCGTTGAGGCTTTCGTAGAGGGCGGTTTCCTGTGGTACCACCGCAATCTTGCTCAGTACCTCGTTACGGTCGCGGGCCGGTACGTGTCCAAAGACGCGTACCTTTCCCTGGCTCGGCGTGAGAAGGCCGCTGATCAGGTTGATGGTGGTGGTCTTCCCGGACCCGTTGGGGCCCAGCAGGCAGAACACCTCTCCCCGCTCCACGCTCAGGCTCAGGTCGCCGAGTGCGACAAAGGGATCGGGGCCCTTGCCGAACCGCACCCATACGTGGTCCAGGACGAGGCTGGGAACGTCGTCCCCCGAGTCGTCCGCAGTTCGTGTCATCGTTGACGTCGTCCGTGACACAAGCCCTCCCCGGGCTGTCGTTGGAGTCGTTCGCCTACGGGAGCACGCAGCACTTCACGAAGAAGTCGACGTGCTTGCGGGCCCACTCGTGACCCTTTCGCCGGTCTTCCGGCGTTGCCTGCGCGTGCAGGTAGACAAAACGCGCGTTGGCCAGTGGCGCGAGCAGTTCCCAGACCAGGTGTTCCGGCTCGAAGTCCGTGCGCAGCCAGCCGTTTTTCGCCCACTGCCGGAACGGCTCGTGGAACTGCTCCTGCACCTCGGCGATGGAGCCGGCGAGCGTGCGGGCACCGGTGGCGGCACCGAAGAGACCCTCGCGCATCATGACGCTGGCGAACATGCGCGCGGCGGGCGTGTCGAACCCTGCCATGATCTTCTGAGCCAGAGCGGGCAGCGCCTCCTCCGGCCGGGTGTGCGCGAGGGTCCCGGTCTCGAAGCCCAACAGGCCGAGGTCCAGCAGCCCCGCCGAGTCCATGAGGAACTCGAAGATCTGCTTCTTGCTGTCGAAGTGCGCGTAGATGGCGCTGTTCTGCACTCCGACCTTGGCGCCGATCTCCCGAAGGGACGTCGCCTCGAAGCCCTTCTCCGCGAAGAGTTCGAGCGCGGCCTCCAGCAGCCGCTCTCTGGTGTTGGACAGGTCCGACCGCTTTGGCCGGCCCGGCCCGCGGCGGGACGCAGGTCTGCTCGTCATGCTCAAAACTTAGCGGGCGCTCATTTATTTAGCAAGGAGGATGCGCCTGCCGTCACGTGAACACGAAGCGAAGGGGGACCTGGCCCCAAGTGGCCCGCTACGAGCCGGCGTTGCAATGCGCACGTCGCAGTCGGCGAGGCCACGCGAGGGCATGACACGCCACGCCACCTCGTGGCGTGGCGTGCCTTCCACCCACGAACCGGGGGCACCCGCGGGCGGGTCACCTGAGTGGACCGACTTCTACTCGAAGAACTTGATGCTCCAGCCGGTGTCCGTGTTCGGGCCGGGGACGTCGGCGCGGCTGTAGGTGGTGTTGCCCCACCAGGCGAATGAGCCGGTGTACCAGTACCGGTTCTCCCACGAGTACGGCGTTCCCTTCGGAACCGCGTGGAACATCAGGGGGAACTTCGATCCCGCGGGCGGACTGGTGTTGATGTCACCGTTGAGCAGGACGAAGCTGTGGTGGCCGGGGCCGTTGACGTGCAGCGTCGGGTCCCAGCCGGACATCATCGTCGCGCGGTTGGAGCCGAACAGGCAGCCGTTCGACTTGTACCAGTCCCATACGTGGGTCGGGTCGCCGCCGGCCCGCAGGCGCAGGTCGGCCAGGCAGTACTGCTCACTCCAGCTGCCGTTGGCGGAGTACACGATGTGCAGTTGCCCGTTCGGGTCCTTGATGGCTTCGGGTGCCTCGTTGATGAACGGGTCGCCGACCACCCGCTCCCAGCTCTCCCGCGGCTGCGAGATGACATGCCGTGCACCGGTCGGCGTGGTGGGGTTGCTCATCCGGGCGATGTAGAGGTTCTGCTCGACGTTGGTGTCACCGGCCCAGCCCGACCAGACGAACCAGCGCTGCCCGTTGAAGGTGAACAGGGTCCCGTCGATGGCCCATTTGTCGTCCGGCAGCGCCAGCTTCGTCTCGGCGGTGTAACCACTGTCCGGGTCGGCGGAGCTGATGACGTACATCCGGTGGGCCGGTCCGCGGCCGGCCGCGAAGTAGATGTAGTAGCGGCCGCCGTCCCGCACGATCTCCGGGGCCCAGACCTCCCCGAGGTCACGGGTGTCCGACCAGACCTGCCGGGCGGGTGCCGAGGCGAGACCGGCCGTTGATCGAGCTTGCCGTACGACGATGCCGCCACCGGTCGACTGCACCGAGACGTAGGTGTCACCGACCCGGAGCACACTCGGGTCCGCCGCCCGGAGAGCGGTCTGCTCCGCTCGGGCCGGCTCGGCGGACGACAGGGACATCACAGTGGCCATGACGCCGGACAGCACTACGGCGGCGGCGCCGGAAAGACAACGAGAAAGCTTCATGGTTCCGTCCCATGGTCGGCCTCCGTTCTCGACGTGTGCGAGCGGCCGGCAGAGATTCGTCGGCGCCTGCACAACGCCTGGTCAGGCCGCTCGAGGGAGGCTGTGAGTGCGGGCCCGGCCGTTGAGTTCTTCCCCTTCCGCGCCGATGTTTACATCGATGGAAAGAGCGCTCACAGCATCACTATCGGCACCGGGCGTGTCAACACTTCCGTCAGCCACAAACGCGGACGGCCGCATCAACTGTGCACGCCGCAGCGGGCTTTGACCGGCCGGCGTCCGGCAGTACCAGCTCCGCGCACTTCACCGGCCGGCTCACCCATGACCTCGACACTGGCACCCGCAAGCTCCGGCAGCCGGCGGGCGGCCCACCGTGAGCACCTCAAGAAGCAGGCCGGCCACCCCGGCCTTGCCATGGCTGATTCCGATCGGAAAGATTTGGTGCAGAAACGGTCCCTGTGACGTGATCATTCGGCATGTTACTCGCGGGTTCATGTCCGGGGTTCTCCGAGAGTAGCCCGTTTTCGTCGGATGACCTGGGCCTATGGCCACGGTTCGGACGTTTGGCAGTCGCTGCCGTTCGGGCGCTCTTGTGGGGTACGGTCGCGGCGCTGCATGGAGCACCACGAGGAGCGGGTCATTGCGCGAGTACTCCGTCCCCCCACTGGCGACGGCGCCCCGGGTCGGCGGTCTGGCGGACGCCGTCTTCGAAAATGCCGAGTCCGCCCCTGACCGGGTCGCGCTCTGCCGTAAGGACGACGCGGGACGCTGGGAGGATGTCAGCGCCGCGCGGTTCCGCGACGAGGTCATGGCGCTCGCCAAGGGGCTGCTTGCCCAGGGCGTGCGGTTCGGCGACCGCGTCGGGATCATGTCGCGGACGCGGTACGAGTGGACGCTGTTCGACTTCGCCCTGTGGTCGGTGGGTGCGCAGCCGGTACCGCTGTACCCGACCTCCTCCGCCGAGCAGGTCTTCTGGATGCTGCACGACTCGGGCGTCTCCTCGTGCGTCGTCGAGCACGAGGACCACTCCATGACCGTGGGCTCGGTCATCGACCGGCTGCCTCACCTGCGGCGGCTGTGGCAGCTGGACGCCGATCCGGTCGCCGAGCTGACCGCGGCAGGTGCGCACATCGAGGACGACGTCGTGCACCGGCACCGGATGGCCGTCACCCCGGACGCGCCCGCGACCGTCATCTACACCTCCGGCACCACCGGCCGGCCCAAGGGCTGCGTGATCAGCCACGCCAACTTCATGGCCGAGGCCGACAACGTCGTCGCGCGGTACGAGAAGGTCTTCCACTCCAAGCCCGGCGACGAGGCGTCCACCCTGCTCTTCCTGCCGCTGGCGCACGTCTTCGGCCGGATGGTCCAGGTCGCCGCGATCCGCGGCCGGGTCAAGCTCGGCCACCAGCCGAACCTCTCGGCCATCGCACTCCTCCCCGACCTGCAGTCCTTCCAGCCGAGCTTCATCCTCGCGGTGCCCTACATCTTCGAGAAGGTGTTCGCGGCGGCGCGGCGCAAGGCCGAGTCGGACGGCAAGCTCGGCCCCTTCGACAAGGCCGTCGACGTGGCGCGGCGGTACGCCGAGGCGATGGAGCACAAGGCGTTCGGTACCGGCTCCGGGCCCGGCCCGGGCCTGCGCATGCAGCACCAGCTGTTCGACAAGCTCGTCTACAGCAAGGTCCGGGCGGCGATGGGCGGCCGGGTCCGGCACGCGATGTCGGGCGGCTCGGCCATGGAGCGCCGGCTCGGCCTCTTCTGGGAGGGCGCGGGCGTCACGATCTACGAGGGGTACGGCCTGACGGAGTCCACCGCCGCGGCCACCGCCAATCCGCCCGAGCAGACCCGGTTCGGCACGGTCGGGCTGCCCATCCCCGGTACGACCGTGCACATCGCGGACGACAACGAGGTGTGGGTGCACGGTGGCCAGGTCTTCCAGGGCTACCTCAACGACCCCAAGGCCACCGACGCCGTACTGCACGACGGCTGGCTGGCCACCGGCGACCTCGGGCAGCTGGACGAGGACGGATACCTCACGATCATCGGCCGCAAGAAGGAGATCCTGGTGACCTCCGGCGGCAAGACGATCTCGCCGGTACCGCTGGAGGAGCGGGTGCGGGCGCATCCGCTGGTCGCCCAGTGCATAGTGATCGGCAACGACCGGCCGTACGTCGCCGCACTGGTCACGCTGGACGCGGAGGCGGTGACGCACTGGCTGCAGATGCGCGGCAAGCCGTCCCTGCCGGCGACCGACCTGGTGCGCGACCCCGACCTGGAGACCGAGATCCGGCGGGCGGTGGTCGCCGCGAACACGCTCGTCTCGCAGGCCGAGTCGATCCGGACATTCCGGATACTGGCCCACCAGTTCACCGAGGAGCACGGGCTGCTGACGCCGTCGCTGAAGCTGAAGCGGAAGTCGATCGAGACGGCGTACGAGGCCGAGGTGGCAGCGCTGTACGAGCGGTAAGTCGGCATTGCTCGAACGGATGTACGAGTATCCGTGGCGGCGGAACGGGTGACGACTCAGTCCGTCCGGTCCGTCTCAGCCCGTCGGCGTGCGCGGGAATGTGTGCCGTCGGATGATCGTTGAGTCTCGTAGTACCTGTACGCCGATCAAAGGACCGATTCGCTCGTGAGCAAGGTTCCCCACATCACCCTCAACAACGGCGTCACCATGCCGCAGCTCGGCTTCGGTGTCTGGCAGATCCCGGACGACGAGGCGTTCACCGCTGTCGGCCACGCTCTGGAGGCCGGGTACCGCAGCATCGACACCGCCGCGATCTATGGCAACGAGGAGGGCACGGGGAAGGCCCTCGCCGCTTCCGGCATCGCCCGTGACGAGCTGTTCGTGACGACGAAGCTGTGGAACACCGAGCAGGGTTATGACTCGACCCTGCGCGCGTTCGACACTTCGCTCGCCAAGCTGGGCCTGGACTATGTCGACCTGTACCTGATCCACTGGCCGCTGCCGGCCCGTGACACCTACGTCGACACCTACAAGGCGTTCGAGAAGATCCAGGCGGACGGCCGCGCCAAGGCCATCGGCGTCTCCAACTTCCAGCCGCCGCACCTCCAGCGGCTGCTGAACGAGACCTCGGTCGTCCCCGCGGTCAACCAGATCGAGCTGCACCCCGAGCTCCAGCAGGCCGAGACCCGCGCCTTCCACGCCGAGCACGACATCGCCACCGAAGCGTGGTCGCCGCTCGGCCAGGGCAAGGGCCTCCTGGAGAACGCCACGATCGGCAAGCTCGCCGAGAAGCACGGCAAGACGCCGGCCCAGGTCGTCCTGCGCTGGCACCTCCAGCTCGGCAACGTCGTCATCCCCAAGTCCGCGACCCCGTCCCGGATCAAGGAGAACTTCGACGTCTTCGGCTTCGAGCTGACCGCCGAGGACATGGAAACCCTCGCCGGCCTCAACGCCGACAAGCGCCTGGGCCCGGACCCGGCCACGTTCGACGTCGCCTGACCAACCGGCACACCGGCACACCGGCACGGCGCCGCCGCCCCCTTCACCGGGGCGACGGCGCCGTCGCCGTTCTCCCGGCCCGCCGGCGCGCCGGGGCCGTCCGGGGTAAATGCCTCGACAGCGCCCCACCGCACGCGGCAAAGTGGCCGCCCGTGACGAGCAGTGAGCTGTGGACCCGTGCGACCGCCGACCGCTACGACGCCGAGGAGAACGAGATGTCCTCGGCCGCCGTTCTCGGGCCGACTCTTGCCTTCCTGGCAGAGCTCGCAGGAGATGGCCGGGCACTGGAGTTCGCCATCGGGACCGGGCGAGTGGGCGTCCCGCTCCGGGAACGCGGTGTGCCGGTCGTGGGCATCGAACTGTCCGAGCACATGGCAGCGGTCCTGCGGCGCAAGATCGACGAGGACGCGCTGCCGGTCACCATCGGCGACATGGCCACGACCACCGTCCCCGGCGAGTTCACCCTGGTCTATCTCGTCTACAACACCATCACGAACCTGCTCACGCAGGACGAGCAGGTCGAGTGCTTCCGCAACGCCGCACGTCATCTGGCGCCCGGCGGCCGATTCGTCATCGAGCTGGGTGTACCGCCGTTGCGGTTCCTGCCGCCCGGCCAGGTTGCGGTGCCGTTCGACGTCTCCGAGCGGCATCTCGGTTTCGACACCTTCGACCTGGTCGAGCAGGTTCTCGTCTCGCACCACTTCACGCACGACGGCGACGACGGCCGCTACCGCCGCGACAACTCCCGGCACCGGTACGCCTGGCCGGCGGAGCTCGACCTGATGGCGCGGATCGTCGGGCTCGAGCTCGAACGCCGCGTCGCGGACTGGGACGGGACACCGTTCACCCAGGACTCCGCGAAGCACATCTCCGTGTGGCGCAAGCCGACCTGATGTCTGCCACCGGGCCGTCTTCGATCATCTGGGCGGCTGCCGCAGGACCCCGAGGGCCTGATTGATGAAGTCGCTGACGGCGTGGTGCAAGGCCATCGATTGTTGGTAGTTCTCCTCGACGACCTCGTCGGTGAGCACATTCGGATGCAGGCAGATCCATCGGAGATAGGCAACTGCCGCTCGGAGCTCCTTGCTGACACCCTTTGCCGAGTCCCCCATGTGACCGGGCCCGCCAACTTCCGCCAGTCCGGCCCCTATCCGCCACCGTTCCAGTAGTCCCTCACCTGCCTCTCGCCCTTCTGGTACTCCCGGGCCGGCTTCCCTATGGCGGTCTGAAATGCCAGGTAGGCGGATTTCCGCTCCTCCTGGGTCCATGACGGCATTGTGCTCCGCACCCGGCCGCCGACACC
The DNA here is from genome assembly GCF_020024005.1 of Streptomyces purpurogeneiscleroticus. Lineage (NCBI taxonomy): Bacteria > Bacillati > Actinomycetota > Actinomycetes > Kitasatosporales > Streptomycetaceae > Streptomyces > Streptomyces purpurogeneiscleroticus. The sequence goes on along the minus strand of NZ_NHSG01000170.1, from coordinate 104 downwards.
TTGCCCAGCAGCTCCCCGAACTACCGTACGATCGGCGGCAGTCGGCAGGACTGGGGAGGAACAGTGTCACGGCGGGGGAAGTGGTGGCTGGTCGCGGTGTGGGG
>NZ_NHSG01000169.1:0-4575 GCF_020024005.1 Streptomyces purpurogeneiscleroticus | reverse complement strand
GGCTGGGGCGGCCCGCCGCAGCCCCCGTACGGCGGTGGCGGCTGGGGTGCCCCGGCCGGTCCGCCCGCCGGCAAGCCGCGCCGCCGCGGCGGCCTGATCGCCGCCGTACTGGTGGCGGCGCTGGTCGCGGGCGGCGTCGGCGGCGGCATCGGTTACTGGGCCGCCGGCCAGGACGACACGGCCTCCACGACCGTCTCGGCCTCCGGCGACCCCCAGGCGCTGAACCGCAAGCCGACCTCAGTCTCCGGCATCGCCCAGCGCGCGCTGCCCAGCGTCGTGACCATAGACGCGCAGGGCGCGGGCGGCGAGGGCGGCACGGGCACCGGCTTCGTGTACGACAAGCAGGGCCACATCCTCACCAACAACCACGTCGTGGCGAGCGCCGCGGACGGCGGCAAGCTGACGGTGACGTTCTCCAACGGCAAGAAGTACGCCGCCGAGGTCGTGGGTCGCGCCCAGGGCTACGACGTCGCCGTCATAAAGCTCAAGAACCCCGACGACGCCACGCTCACCCCGCTCCCGCTCGGCAAGTCCGCGAACGTCGCGGTCGGCGACGCGACGATCGCCATCGGCGCCCCGTACGGCCTGTCCGGCACGGTCACCACCGGCATCGTCAGCGCCAAGGACCGCCCGGTGGCCTCCAGCGACGGCGGCGGCACGAACGCCTCGTACATGTCCGCGCTGCAGACGGACGCGTCGATCAACCCCGGCAACTCCGGCGGCCCGCTGATGGACGCCTCCGGCAATGTGATCGGCATCAACTCCGCGATCCAGTCGGCGGGCAGCGGCGGCGGCAGCGACCCGTTCGGCGGCGGAAGCCAGTCCGGCAGCATCGGCCTCGGCTTCGCCATCCCGATCGACCAGGCCAAGCGGGTCGCCGACGACCTGATCCGTACGGGCAAGCCGATCTACCCGCAGATCGGCGTGCAGGTCGGCATGCGGGAGAACAGCGACGGCGCGACGATCGCCCAGCGCGGCAACGGCGGCACGGACGCCGTCACCCCGAACGGCCCTGCCGACAAGGCCGGCCTCAAGCCCGGCGACAAGATCACCAAACTCGACGACACGGTCATCGACTCCGGCCCGACCCTGATCAGCGAAATCTGGCAGCACCGCCCCGGCGAAAAGGTAACCCTCACCTACGAACGCGACGGCAAGCAGCACACCACCAAGGTCACCCTGGGCCAGCGCGTGGGGGACAGCTGACGGACGCGCCCGGCTCGCCCGGAGACGACCGACACGTGTGCCCGGCCGGCTGGAAGACCGCTGACGTGCGCGGACAGCACGCCCGCCGATCCCGGCACCGGGCGCTCGAACAGCGCACGGAGCGGCCTGACGCGCTACCCTGATCCCCGCGTCACCGTCGGCCGGCCGCCGACAGGTGCCGCGGGGAGGCTTGCCCGAGCGGCCTAAGGGAACAGTCTTGAAAACTGTCGTGGCGGCAACGCCACCGTGGGTTCAAATCCCACAGCCTCCGCCATAGGCCACATAACTCCAGGCCAGAAGGGGTGCCCGTCGAGAACGGGCACCCCTTTCGCGTGCGGCCGCCTGTCTTGCCCCGTAGCGCGTATATCTCGCTCTGGGGCGGCAGCAGGCCGCAGTGAGACGTCGTTACTTGCACTCCGACAGGTAGCGGTCGAAGGCGTGGGTCTTGGCCTTGCGCGCGACGTTCTTGGAGTACGCGTCGGCGTGCAGTACGCCGACGGCGAGGCGAGTGTCGTCCTCGATGTTCTTCGTATTCGCGCATGCCGCCACAACGAACCAATCGCCGTGATTCGTGTCATCTGAGATGCCGTACTTGGGCTCCGCGCCGGTGACGGGCTTTGAGAGGTCGTACGAGACCATCGAAGAGCTCTGCGGCAGATTGCCCTCCACCTGAGCGACGGACTGGCCGACGAGCGAGTCGACAGGAACCTGCGGCTCGTCGTGCGTGCCACACCCTGCCAGGAGCATCGCCACTGCCGCGGCACCCGCCACAGCGCCGGCCCGGGGGAGCGTGAACGCGAAATGACTACGACGGCGACTCATATGACCTTGCAACTCACCTTCGCGGGTGCAGGATCGAAAGCGTACTTCCACCCACTCGTACCGGCCTTGTAATCGAGCGGGGTGGTGATGTGCTTCTCAATCTTGTACTTGTACCGCGTGCCGATCGGATAGGCGACGAGCGAGTGGCCCTTACCGACCTTCGCGCTGCAGGTCACCGACACGGACTGCGTCTTGGCCTTGCTGATGTTCAGGCTCGCCGCGACACCGTTACGGCTCAGGCCGAATCCCGCATCGATCGTGCGCGTCGCCGATGACGTCTTGTTGATCATGCACGTCATGCCCTTGGTCTGCGCCGTGCAGCGGGCAATTTCGTTCTTGGTGTTTGTGTAGTTCTTCTTCGCCGTTTTGTTGATGAGCTTGCTGTAGTGTCCGACAGCTGCTCGGGGCGAAATTTCACCGCTGTGCTTCTGAATTCCCGAGGCGGGCGAAGGCTCGCCGGTGCCGGCATGAGCTGCGGTCGTTCCCAAAGCGGTGGGCAGAAGGGTCATCGTAACCCCGACTGCTCGCATGGTGAGTCTACGAGACATAGCAATCCCCCTATATGGCTGGCGGCTGTGGTCAGCAGCCGTCGTCGCCAAGATCATACTCATGGGCGATGCGGAAGTCTCATTTGCTCTTGGGTTTCGGATGTGCGTACCTGCATCGCAGGCGTGATGTGACGTGAGTGTCTGCACTCAATCTGCGGCTCATTCGATTCTCGTGCACCCGAGGCGTTCTACTTCTCGGCAGTCAGCGGTTCAATCATCTTGCGCAACTCGTCCTCGCCGAGTGGGCCGATGGATCGTGCCGCGGTTCTGCCGTGACGATCGATGGCGACGGTCGACGGAATGAATTGCGGGTTGAGGCTTCCCTTGGGGGAGCGCAGCATGAGCTTGCCTGTCGGGTCGAACAGGATTGGGTAGGGGTCTTGCGCTGTTCCTCGAAGCCGATGGCTTGGGCCGGGTCGCTGTCCCGGGTGTTGATGCCGATGAACTGCACGCCCTGCTTCTAGGTTTCCTTGGCGACTTCGGCGAAGTTGGGCGCCTCCGCGATGCATGGCCCGCACCAAGAACCCCAGATGTTGAGGACGATTACCTCTCCTTTGTGGTCTTCGATGCTCAGATTGTTAACCGTGGTTGTCCTACCGGAGATGTCCGGAGCCGGCTTTCGGTGGGCAACAGGGGTCGTGTCGACGCCATTTCGGCCCTTGACGAGACCGGCTTGAGAGCTCTTGGCGGAGGCTCCGCTCCCGCAACTGCTCAGGACCGCCGTGGCGGCGCACACCGTGAACAGAGCGGTAAGGCAGCGGCTGGTCAGGCGGCTGCGGGAGTTACCCCGCATAGTCATGTCGGGAGTCTTGCATGGGGATTGCTTCGTGCCTCGGTCGGCCTGCGTTCTTGAAAGCGTGTGCTTCGCTGCACCCCCTTGCGCCCCCGACTTCTGTTGACCGGGACGTTTGACGGGGGCCGCTCACGCTTGCGGGGGAATTGGGGATGGTTGTCGGTTCGGGGAGTGTCGCTTGGGCAGTTCTGGTGGCGCGACGTCGTCACACAACAGGCCCGGGGGGGTCGGCCAACCACCCAGGGGTTTCCCGTACAAGTGGTTCCGCAGGAGGAAGTCATGGCAAGCATCCGTACCGCTCGCACCATCGCCGCCGTTGCCGCTCTGCCGCTCGCAGCAGCCCTGTTCGCCGGGGTAGCGCACGCGGACAACGGCTCATTCGCGTCGGACGGGTCGGGGGCGGTGTCGGCGAGCCAGGAAGGCACCGGCGTCGGTAACGACAACAACGGCAACTCGACCACGACGCAGCAGGTCGCGAACGGCGACGGGGCGTCCAACCAGAACAACACCGCGAGCGTGAACGGCTCTGGGTTCACCCAGGTCGACCAGTCGAACGCGACGGTGAACTTCACGAACCTCTGGTGACCTCTGCGGTGACCTGAGGACGACGGGCGGCCGGCGCTGGGGAGAGCCGGCCGCCCGTACCTTCGCACCTTGACAGCGAGCGGTTCCTGACGGACAGTCAGGAACCGCTCGTTCGTGTGTCGGTGGGTGCGGTGGGTGCGGAGGGGGCGGCGGTGAGCGGTGCGGGTTGCGGTCTCGACGAGCGGCTGAAGGCGTACGCGGGGCGGGCCGCGATGGCCGGCGGGACCGGCAAGGACCCGGTCAACCCGGCGATGATCCGGCACTGGTGCGAGGCGGTCGGCGACACCCATCCCGCGTACACCGGCGAGGCGGCGATCGCGCCGCCCACCATGCTCCAGGCGTGGACCATGGGCGGGCTCTCCGGGCATTCGGGCAGGTCGGCGGCGTACGACGAGCTGTTCGCGCTGCTGGACGGCGCCGGGTACACGGCGGTGGTCGCGACCGACTGCGAGCAGGAGTACCTGCGGGCGCTGCGCCCGGGGGACGAGGTGCGCTTCGACGCGGTGATCGAGTCGGTGTCGGGGCGGAAGACGACGAAGCTGGGGGCCGGGTACTTCGTTACGACGAAGATGGATGTACGGGTGGGAGGGAACGGGCGGGGCGGAGAGGGCGACGTCGTCG
>NZ_NHSG01000168.1:0-42441 GCF_020024005.1 Streptomyces purpurogeneiscleroticus | reverse complement strand
CGTTGGGGGTGGGTGGGGAGGTCGCGGCGCAGGTCTTCCTCCTTGTAGCGGTGGCAGCGCTCGTGCCAGGTCAGGATGCCCGAGAGCCAGTTCTCGAGTTCGCGGACGTAGCCGTTCAGGGTGCGACGGGCATCCGCGGAGAGCTTGAAGTCCTCGTAGAGGACGGGAAGTTCGTGCTCCGCCACGTGCTGGAACTGTCGCATCCGGGAGGTCATCAGGTCGTGGATGATGGCGAGGCCGGTCGGGTAGTCGCAGTCGAAGAAGTTCTGGACGACCAGGATGCCGTTGTGCACCTCGCCCTCGTACTCGATCTCCTTCTGGTAGGAGAAGACGTCGTTGAGGAGGCAGGCGTAGTCCGCGGCGGCGTTCTCCAGGGCGCGCATGGGGCCGCTGCGGTAGATCTCGGGTGGGATCTGCTGTCCGTGGCCCAGCCGGCACAGGCTCATGGTGAGATCGGAGCCGAAGGTCATCCGGCGCATCTCGATGTAGTCGACGGGGTCCGGGATGCGGTTCTGTGCCTGGTTGGCCAGTTCCCACAGCCAGCTGGACGTCATGTCCTCGATGGCGGTACGGAAGGTGCGGCGGCCCTGCGGATTCATCGGTCCGGCCGTACGGGCCCAGAGGTCGGCCAGGCCGCGCTCCAACGCGTTGGCGGGCTCGGGCGTCGGGGAGCCGTCCACCGGCATGAAGGCCGAGAGCCGGGTGTTGGCCGCCTTCGCTCCCGCCAGGTCCCGGGTGCGGCCGAAGACGACGGGGAAGTAGTCGTCCCCGTACGTTCCCCAGGTCAACCAGCCGGATGTCACATCAAGTTGGTCGGGCGAGGCATCGGGGTGGATGCCGGCCGCGCACAACGGGAAGTCGAAGCCGGCGAGCTTCTGTTCGTTCCAGATGTCGGAGCCGGGGATGCCGGGCTGGGCTTCGAGCATGCCCATCCGGCGTCCCCACTCGACCACGTTGCGGCGCGCGCCGTCCAGGTGCGGACTGAGCCGGGTGGTGAACGGCATGTAGAAGTCCGGCAGTTGCGAGGGGCCCACTCGCTGGTGCGGGACATGGGTGAAGCTGCGGACCCGACCGGCCTCGGCCCGGCGGGTGGTCGTCAGACCCGTCAGCCCGATGCGTGCAGCCGAGGTCCCCAGACCGCTCGGGAGGAGTGAGAAGCCCCCGAACGAGAGGCCCGACGACGACCCCGAACTGCCGTCGTCCGCGCTCCCGTTCATGTAGCGGCTGGACCGCATGTGCCACTCATGGCCGCCCGACTGCCAGTCCTGCAGCCCCTTGACGTATGCAAGGACGTCCGCGCACTGGTCCGGGCCCAGGCCGGTCTCCGCGAAGAGCGGGGAGAGCTCGGTGAAGACGGTGTTCTCGAACTGCTGGAGGCGGGAGGTGAGCAGATCGTTGACAGCGTCGGCGGCCTCCTGCGTACCGCAGCCGAGGAAGGTCTCCAGTACCAGCACACCGTTGCTGTTCTCGCCCTCCTCCTCGACCTCGCGCTGGTACGAGAAGAGGTCGTTCCGCAGATGTACGGCGTCGGAGAAGCTGTCCCGCAGCACCTGCATCGGTCGTGACGCGGCGATGGGCGCGGGCACCTCGGCCCCGATCGCGTACTCGATGAGCCCCGCCGACCAGGGGGCGCCGCCGACCTTGCGACGCATCTCGATGTACTCGACGGGGTTGGCGATGCGATGGGCGTTGATGTTGGAGAGCTCCCACAACGACTCGTTGAGGAGGTTCTCGGTGCTCTCCGCGAACCGGGCCCGCCAGTCCGCCGACATGCTCGGCACGGTGCGGGCCCACAGGTCGGCGAGGCCCGCTTCGACCGGGTTCGTCGGCTCGGGGATGGCCGCGGCCGGGTCGGTCGGCATGAAGAGCGGCAGGCGGTCGAGGTACGCCTTGCCGCCCTCCCGGTCCTTCGAGTACTTGAAGACCTCGAGGAAGTGGTCGTCGAAGAAGAAGACCCACACATACCAGTCGGTGACCAGGGAAAGGGCCGGGCCGGACGCGTCGGGGTGGGTGTACGCGCACAGCAGCGCGTAGTCGTGCGCGTCGAGGTCGCGCTCCTCCCAGACACCCGAGCCTTCGAGCATGCCCATGTCGCGGGCCCACCGCTTCGAGTGCCGCCGCGCCTCCTCCAGATGAGGGTTCAGGCGCGCGGGATGCGGCATGTAGAAGTCCGGCAGTTCAAAAGGCTGTTTCATTGGTGCCGTCACTGGTGCCCGGCCCTTTCCGGAATGCGAAGTGTGCGTCGGACTTGCTCGGCTAGTTGTCGTAGTGGCCGATCTCGACGTCTTCGAGGATGCCGAGCGCGTCCGGTACGAGTACCGCCGCGGAGAAGTAGGCGCTCACCAGGTAGGAGATGATGGCCTTGTCGTCGATGCCCATGAAACGGGCATTGAGGCTGGGCTCGATCTCGTCGGGGATGCCCGCCTGGTGGAGACCGACGACGCCCTGGTCCTCCTCGCCCGTGCGCATCGCGAGGATGGAGCTGGTACCGGCGGGGCTGACCGGGATCTTGTTGCAGGGCAGGATCGGGATGCCGCGCCAGGCCGGCACCTGGTGGCCCTCCAGCTCCACGCCCTGCGGGTAGAGCCCCCGCTTGCTGCACTCCCGGCCGAAGGCCGCGATCGCCTTCGGGTGGGCCAGCAGGTACTGGGTCTTGCGCCGCCGCGAGATCAGCTCGTCGAGGTCGTCCGGGGTGGGCGGGCCGCTGTGCGTACGGATGCGCTGCTTGAAGTCGGCGTTGTGGAGCAGCCCGAAGTCACGGCTGTTGACGAGCTCGTGCTCCTGCCGCTCGCGCAGCGCCTCGACGGTGAGCCGCAGCTGCTGCTCGACCTGGTTCATGGGCTCGTTGTAGAGGTCGGCGACGCGGCTGTGCACGCGGAGCACAGTCTGAGCGACGCTCAGTTCGTACTCGCGGGGGCTCAGTTCGTAGTCGACGAAGGTGCTGGGCAGCACCGGCTCCCCGGCGTGACCGGAAGCCAGGTCGATGGCCGCCTCGCCCCGCTTGTTCTGCGACAGCTGGGAAGCGGACCGCACCTCCTCCAGGTGCGTACGCAGGCCCTCCGCCCGGCCCTGGATCTCCTCGAAGGCGTCCCGCGACAGGGTCAGAACGGTGCAAGCGGTGACCGCCCGCACCGTGAACTCCCACTCGCCGCCCGAGCCGGTCAGCAGGCCCTCGCCGACGTAGTCACCGTCCGCGAGCACACCGAGCACCGTCGGGTCACCGTACTTACCGGTGCCCAGCTTGTTGCTCTTGCCGTGCGCGATGAGAACGACCTCGTCGGCCGGGCGGCCGGCCTCCACGATCGCTTCCCCGGCGGCCACCTCTCGCTGCGCGAACCGCTCCGCCAGCGCACCCAGCACCGCCTCGTCCTCGAAGGCCCGCAGCGGCGGCAGCTCACGCAGCTCGGTCGGTATGACCCGGACGTCCGCGCCGGTGGCGACGAACTCGACACGGCCGTCACCGAGGGTGTGGGTGAGCCGGCGGTTCACCCGGTACGCACCGCCGGAGACCTGCACCCACGGAAGCAGCCGCAGCAGCCACCGGGAGGAGATCCCCTGCATCTGCGGAACGGTCTTGGTCGTACTCGCCAGATTCCGCGCGGCCGCCGTGGACAGGCTCAGCTGCGGCTGCTGGCCGTTTTGGTCGGCAGAAATCGGATTGAACGGCATAGAAGACATGAAGCGGCATCCATCGTCGAGAACGGGAGCAGAGCGGGAGGAGAGCGGGGGCAGAGCGACAGCAATCGCCGGAAAGCACTGCCGGGGCGAAGATCATTTACGTGCCCGCGCCCCACCGTAACAGGGCCTGTCGTGCCGTCAATAAGCGCTGTTCAGCGGGTGGTTCCCGGCGCCACCGGTATGTCCTGTTCGCCGACTGCGGGCCGGCTGCCGGTGTGACTTGGCCGTAGCGGCCGTCCTGTGGTCGCATGTGGTGGTGATCTCGAACGGACCTCGCGAAGACTCCACGGCACAGATTCCGGCGGCCCGCGCTCCCCATGAGGACGCGGACCGGGACGGTGCGGGCTCGTCAGGCAAGGGCGACGGCGATACGGCCCCCGAGGGCCGGCGCGGTGGCCGGCGCACCGCCCGGAGGGCCGCGAAGACGGTCGTCGGTCTGGGCGTCGTGCTCGCGTTCCTCGCGCTCGGCGACCGCTGGGCCGTGCTGTACGCCGAGAATCTCGCGGCGCAGAAGATGCAGGAAGCGCTGAAGCTCCGCGCCGAGCCCGAGGTGCACATCGACAGCTTCCCGTTCGTCGCGCAGCTCGCCACGGGCCGTCTCGACCGCGTCGAGGTCAACGTCCCCGATGTGTCGGCCGGGCGGGTCTCCGTGGCGCAGGTGAAGGGAACGGTGGACGACCTGCGGATCGTCGGTTCCCTCCTGACTTCGGTCAAGGGCGCGGTCCTGAGCCGGGTGCGCGGCGAGGTGTTCCTCGACTTCGACGACCTGAACCGTGAAGTCGCCGCGTCCCAGGTCCACTTGACCCCCGGGCCGGAGAAGAACACGGTACTGGCCAACGGCGAGCTGCCGGTGGCCGGCAAGCAGGCCAAGATCCGGGCGCGGGCGCACGTGCAGCGCACCGGCGAACACGGCGTGGCCATGACCGTGGCGGACACCCGGCTGGTGGTGCCCGGCCTGCTCACCTACACACCGGGCAAGGGCGGCGGCCTGCAGCTGACCACACCCACCGCCGACAAGGTGGACGAGCGCGGCCTCCAGCAGGCGACCGGGCAGCGGCTCCGGCCGGACCAGCTGATGAAGGGCCGCGCGCTGGACGCACTCGCCGAGCATCCGTCTCTGCTCGCGCCCACCGGCATCGATCCGTCGCTGATCCGGGGCCTGCAGAAGGTCCGGGAGCCGAAGGTCGCGGAGGATATGGAGTTCTCGGCCCAGCTGCCGGACAACCTCCCCGGTGACCTGCGGCTTCGCGGGATCTCCGTAACCAAGGACGGTGTACGGGCGGAGCTGACCGGCGCGGAGGTACCGCTGGGCGGCGGGACGCCCTGACCGGACGGGTCGCGGCCGGGGCCAGGCCGGCCCGGCGGGCCCCTGGCTACCGGCCGCTGGCTATCGGCCCCTGGCTACTGGCCGCTGCGCGCTCGGTCCCGGCTCATTTCCCCCGTCAGGCGCGCACGACCTTGTAGGCGTCCGTCGGAGCACCGTTGCTCGTGAGGGTGGCGATCACGGACGGCTTGGCCTGCGGCGTGATGCTGGCCCGGAAATGCAGGTCGAGCTTCGACAGGCAGAGCTCGACGTAGGGCTGGCAGTCGCGAAGCGTGAAGGTGTTGTCGATCAGACGCCAGCTGGGGCTGCTCTGGACCGTGTTACTGGCTTCGCTCTCCACTCGCCACTCCCACGCCGGCCCGTAGGAGTTCGTCCGCACCGGCGTGGTGAAGGCGGTGTTCTCCGTCAGAGTGCCGGTCTCGTCGTAGCAGCGCTTCGCCTGCGCATCCACCCAGGCGACCTCCGCACCGGTACTGCTGACCACCTTGTACCGGAAGACGTCCGTGGTGCAGGTCTCTGCTGCCTGAGCCTGCCCAATGGGGCCGAAGACCACGGCCACCATGGCGAGGACCACAGGGAGCACCGCCCCGCGCGCCATCCGTCCTCTCTTGCTGGTCGCTATCACTGCTGAAGTCACCATCCCGTTGGTTGCTCGTGGCTCGTGGCGGTACGCATCGTCGCTACGCAACGAGCCCCGCCTCTCACGTGAAAAATCCTGTGGCCCTGCGACACACCAGTCCAGCTTCTGCTGATTCGAGATCGGCGCGCTCTCATAGACGACGACGCATCAACGCAGGTGGCAGTGCAGGTGACAGTGCAGCCGACAGCGCATCCGACAGGCAGATGTCCGTATCTGTGGGACAGGTGGCACCGCAGACCTGGTGGCCGGGCCGCCAGGTCGACAAGACTCATGGTGCTGTCCGGGAAGCGGGCAGGACCGAGGAGTGAGGACGGGTGAGTGGCCATGGCGAAGGACGAAGCCGGGGTGCGCGTGCCGGACACCGAGCTGGCACGTGAGGCGACCGAGCTGGTCCGCGAGAGCACCAGCGAACTGATCTACCACCACTCGCGGCGGGTGTACTTCTTCGGCAGCCTCCAGGGCCGCAACCGTGATCTGAGCTTCGACCCCGAGCTGCTGTACATCGGCGCGATGTTCCACGACCTGGGGCTGAACGAGCAGTTTCACACCAGCGGGCGCCGTTTCGAGGTCGACGGTGCCGATGAGGCGCGCCGCTTCCTGCAGGCTCGCGGTGTGCCGGAGGACAGTGTGCGCCGGGTGTGGACGGCCATCGCCCTGCACACCACGCCCGGCATCCCCGAGTTCATGGAGCCGGAGGTCGCCCTGGTGACCGCCGGCGTGGAGTACGACGTGCTGGGCATCGGCTACGCGGACATCCCCGCCGCGGTGCGCGAGGAGATCGTGGCCCTGCATCCTCGTCCCGACTTCAAAAAGCGCATCCTCGGTGCGTTCACCGACGGTATCCGCCCCAAGCCGGAGACGACCTTCGGCAACGTCAAGGCCGATGTGCTCCAGCACTACGTGCCGGGCTTCGAGCGCGGGGACTTCGTACGCACCATCCTGGATTCTCCGTGGGCGGAGTAGGAGCTGCCACGCCTGGCACGAGCGGCCGGAGCATCGTGATCGTGGCCTTCGATCAGGTGCAGCTCTTGGACGTGAGCGGACCCTTGGAGGTCTTCACCACGGCCAATCGCTACGGTGCCCGCTACGACGTGCGCGTCGTCTCCCCCGCGGGTGCCGACGTGCACACCTCTTCCGGCCTGCGGATCGGGACCACGGCCCGACTCGCGCAACTGCCCCAGCGCGTGCACACACTGCTCGTGCCCGGCCGCAGGGACTGGCGGCGCGCGACCGCCGACGACGCACTGATGTCACTCGTCAGCGGTCTCGCCGCGCGGGCGCGACGGGTGACCTCGGTCTGCGCGGGCGCGTTCCTGCTGGCCCAGGCCGGCATCCTGGACGGCCGGCGTGCCACCACCCACTGGGAGCTGGCACCGCAACTCGCGACCGCTTACCCCCGCGTGCGAGTGGAGCCGGACCCGGTCTTCGTACGCGACCGCCATGTGATCACCTCTGCCGGCGTCACCGCGGGCATCGACCTGGCCCTCGCCCTGGTCGAGGAGGACCACGGAGCCGATCTCGCGCGGGAGGTGGCCCGCCAGCTGGTCGTCTTCATGGCACGCCCCGGGGGGCAGTCGCAGTTCAGCGTCCGGATGACCCCGCAGCAGTCCCAGCATCCGCTGGTACGCCGGGCGATGGACGAGATCACCGCGGATCCGTCGCTCCCGCGCGGCACCGAGGCACTCGCCGCGCAGCTCGGCATCAGCGCCCGGCATCTGGCCCGTCTCTTCCGCCAGGAGACGGGCATGACGCCCGGGCAGTACATCGACGCCGTCCGGGTGGAGGCAGCCCAGGCCCTGCTGTCCTCCGACACCGCCTCCGTGGAGGAGGTCGCGCAACAGGCCGGATTCGGGTCATCGGAGACCATGCGGCGCGCGTTCCAGCACGCCTTCGGCGTCTCCCCCACCGTCTACCGGGCCCGCTTCCGCACCACGGCTGCGCCTGCTGCCTTCCCCGTCGCTGACGGCGGGGTGACGGTCAGCTGTTGATCTGGGCGGCGGCGTACTGCTCGTCGGTGACGGGCTCCAGCCAGGTGGTGCCGCCACCGACCACCATGGCGAGGGCCACCTGCTGCGCGGCGCCCGCGGCGGGTCGGCGATCAGCACGCTCGCCGCACTCCTCGACACCGAACGAGTCATCCTCGCCGGCGCCCCCGCCGCTCCCCGAGGTCGTCGCCTCGGGATTCGGCGACGAGATCGTCTCCGTGGGCGCTCTCGGCCGGGCGTTGGACCACGTCCGCGAACACGCACTGGATATTGCGCTGCCTACTCGGTCAGCCGTGCCCGGCTGAACTCAAGGAGCTCTTCCAGGCCGATTTCGCTGGGCTCGCCGGACTGCGTGGTCCAGTCGGCGATGTGCCAGCCGTCGTACCACATCACACGCCAGACCGTGCCGTGCCGGTTCTCGAACTCGACGATGCTCTCGTAGCCGCCTTCCATGTCGCGAAGCTCCTGGAACAGCCGGCTGGGCTCCGCGAACCCACGGTCGGTTCCTTCGCTTCGGGCACGGGTCTTCGTGTTGATGAACCGCATCTTGAGGTACGGCTGCGGCTCCCTGTCGAAGTGGTTCAACCGCACCATGCGGTAACGCGTCTCCGCCTCCGTGAGGTCTTCCTTGCCGGAGAACTCACAGGCATACGCCGGGAAAGCAAGGGTTACGTACGGGGTGAGGTCCGGCATTTCGAACCTGTAGTGGTTGTGCACCTCGGGTCGCAGCGCCACGACCGTGTCGAATGTATAGCCATCGGGGGCCGTGAATCCGCCGACGGCGCCGAGGTGGGGATTGCCGGAGAAAAGCTCCGCCTCGTGCGACCGGGCGAACTCCAGGACCGCGGTGGCCAGACCCTCGTCATAGCTGTCGCGAGCGCTCAGCTGGAGCAGCCGCTCGCGATCGGCGGAGAGGGCGCCGGCGAAGTCGAGGCCGGGAGCGGGAGACCAGTGCCAGGCATCCTCCAGCCCGGGGAGGGGAGTCGAATTGCTGAAGCTGCCGACTGTCTCTCGAATATCCATAGTGTCTCCGTGTTCGGCAGCCTCAGCTGCACGAATATCCGTTCCCGACTTGCTGGATGTACGTGGTTTTCATGCGTGCACCACCGCTGGAATTCTCGCTCCAGTGCATCGGTTCCATGTGTCGCACGTCGTTGTAGAAATCGTTCCTGGTCGCGCGGTCAGTGAACCTGCCTTGGTTGTTCCAGTGGTCCACCACGGGATCTCTGTGCTCGTAGGTGACGGTTTTGTGGAATGGCTTCGGGTTGTTGGCGTTCGGATTCCAGATCACTTCGTCCCGGCCGTTGTACCAGGTGAGCTGCTCCCGGGGGATGCGGCTCCCGTTGGCGTCCACCGGTGCCTTCCCCTGGGTACGGCCTTCGTCGGTGTAGTGCCTGGTCATGTGGTCGTGGGTGGTCTGACGGTACCCGCCAGGGTACTGGTTCTCGCGCGTGTACTGGCGGGGGCCCGGCGGAAGGCTCGGATCCCGTCCGAAGCGCATGCCGTTGTTCGGATCCTGCCAGACCAGCCCGAGCGGATCGATCCAGCTGTACGGGTTGGAGACATACGCGGTGTCGTTCGCGCTGGGCGCCAGGCCGAGTGGGTCCGGCGAGGTGTACTGCCCGGTCCCGGGGTCGTAATGGCGGTGGAAGTTGTAATGCCAGCCCGTTTCCGCGTCCGCGTACTGGCCGGGGAAGCGGAGCGGGCAGTGGACTCCGTCTGCCGCGGTGTTCTCCTGCAATGCCTCCGGCAGCGGGGCGCCCCAGAGCGTTGCACGGTGCTTCCAGGCCACCTCGCCGGTGGCGGAAATGAGCTCCGAGGGCGTTCCCGACAGGTCCGAGACGATGGCGTGGAATTCGGCGTCGATGTCGGAGTCGGAGTCGGAGTCGTTTCCACCGGACCGGTGGTCGAGCTGCGTCAGCGGGAAGTGGCTTCCCGGCGAGTAATCCCACGACGTGGTGCGGCCCGAGCGCGTCGTCTGCTCGATGAGACGGGCGCCGTCCCAGACGAAGAGCACTTCGTCGGAGACACCGCCGTGCTCGTCGAGCCGCTGCTTCGCTATTCGGCGGCCGGCCGGATCGTACGCGTACCGCCATTGCGTGCCGTCCGGTGTGGTCGTGCCGACGAGCTGGTTCTGACTGTTCCAGGTGTAGGACCGGGTCCGCTTCTGTCCATTGAGCAGCCGGCGGACCGTGCGGATGATGCGGCCTTCGCCGTCGCGCTCGTACACGGTCCGGCCTGTGCGCTGGATCCGGGTGCCGGAGAAGGCGCGTTCCTGATCGCCGTCGTCCATGCCCGGGGTCTGGGCCCGGGTGATGTTGCCGATGCCGTCGTAGGTGTACCGCTCCGTCCACCTGCCGGCGTCCACGGCCGTCACCCGGCCGAGCGGGTCGAGTGTGAAGCGGCGGGTGCCGGTGGCGAGGTCCGACACCGAGGTGAGGTGGGAGTCGGCCCGGTAGGAGTACGTGCGGTGCTGGAGCAGGGTGGCGGCATCTCCGGCGCCCCGGCTGACCTGTTGTTCGGTGAGGCGGTCCGCCCCGTCCCAGGCGTGGGTCAGGGTGACGTCGCCCGGGAGGCGGCGCGAGATCTCCCGGTGTGCGGCGTCGTAGGAGAAGGCGATGCGGTGGCCGGCCGTCTCCAGTGCGTCGGGCTGCCCGGCCGGGTCGTACGACCAGGTGGACTCGATCCCCGTGGGCGTCACACGGCTGACGCGGCGGCCGAGGTCGTCGTAGCGGTAGCGCGTGACGCGACCGTTGATGCTCTCCGAAAGGAGCAGGCCGAGCGGGCTGAACTCGCGCTCGACGGTGACTCCTTCGCCGTCCTCCCGGACGACGTTGTCCAAGGCGTCGTACGTGAAGTGCGATGACTGCCCGTCGTACGCCATCTCGACGGTGCGGCCGAGCCGGTCCCGCCGGAAGTGGATGGACTCGCCCGCGCCATTGGCCCGGGACACCAGCCCGCCCATGGCGTCCACCTCGAAGGTGAGGGTCCTGCCGGAGAAGTCGCGTTCCGAGGTCACCCGGTTCGCGGCGTCATAGGTGTACTCCCAGCTCTGGCCGTACGGATCCGTCACCCGCAGCAGGTTCAGCTCGGTGTCGTAGGTGGAGGCATACGCGGTGCCGTCCGGCTGGATGCGCTGCGCCACCTGCCCGAAAGGACCGACCAGGTACCGGGACACATTGCCGGCCGGGTCCGTCTCCGCCGTCAGGTTGCCTTCGGCATCCCAGTCCAGGGACTCCACGCGTCCGTCCGGGTACCGGCGCCACGACATCCTGCCCTCGACGGTCCAGGCCGTCTCCGTCGTCCGGCCCTGCGCGTCGGTGAACTCGGCCACGCGGCCGAAGGTGTCGCGGACCAGCCGGCTGCCGGCCCCGTGCGTGTCGGTGAATTCCACCGGAAGACCGGCGGCGTTGCACCGGGCCCGGCTGGTGTTGCCGGCCGCGTCGGTCACGGCGACGAGGGCGCCGTTGGCGTCGTACTCGTACTGGACCGCCGCGCCCGAGGGGTCGACGGTGGCGGTGTGGTTGCCGCGGTCGTCGTAGGTGTGCTCCCAGACCTGGCCGCCGGGGGTGACGGCGTGCACGACCTGGTGGAGGTCGTTGTAGGTGGCCTCGGCGGTGCTGCCGTCGGCGCGGGTGATGCGCGTGATGTTGCCGGCGGCATCATAGGTATAGCCGACCGTGTTGCCGAGGGCGTCGGTCTGGGACAGCAGCAGGTCGTTGTCGTCCCACTCGTTGGTCAGCGACGCACCGAGTGCGTTGGTGCTGGAGACCAGTTGCAGCCGCTCGTTGTAGCGGTAGGTGATGGTGTGGCCGAGGGAGTTCGTGTACCGGGTGACGTTGTTCTCGGTGTCGAAGCTGAGGGCGCAGCTGAGGATGCCGTTGATGCCCTCGCCGCGTATGCAGCGGTCCTCGTCGTCGTAGGTGAAGCGGCACCAGGAGCCGTTGCGGTCGGTCCAGGAGGTGATGCGCGCATCATCGTCGTAGGTGAGCCGGAACGGCCGGCCGGAGGAGTTGTAGATCTCGGTGAGATTGCCATTGCCGTCGTAGGCGTAGCGCAGGAGCCGGGTGCCGTCGGATCCTTCGTCCGTGCCGAGCAGGCGCAGGCCGGTGATCCGGCCGTCTGCGGTGTCGACGGCGATGTGGTAGCCGCCGGTATGCCGGATCGCGGTCGGCAGGCCCGCGTCGTTGTATTCGAAGGTGACCTCGTTGCCGTTCCGGTCGGTGATCGAGTGGAGCGGCAGGACCAGCTGTTCCGAGGAGTGCTGCGCACTCGCCGCAGGCGAGGCGAAACGACGGGTGAGGCCGGTGCGCGGGTCGGAGATCCTGATCAGGCCGTTGGCGGTCCCGTCCCATTCCAGCGGCCGGCGCGGACCTGCCGCGGGCATGACGGGGCGGCCGGGCTGGGGCACGGGGTAGGACAGGAGCGTCCCGTCCTCGGCGGCGAAGACGGCGCCCTCTCCGTCGAGTTCCAGGCGCTGGTCGAGGGTGGAGGCCCAGGAGGCACCGAAGCAGCGGCCCCAGCGGTAGGTCGACAGGTGGGTGCGCTGGAGGACGAGCGGGAGCACGCCCGGCAGGGCGACGTCGGTCTGCTCCATGAGCATTTCGCCGGAGACCATGTCGATCGGGTCGCCGTTCTTGCACCGGCCCTTGACCGGCTTGGCCTTGCCGAGAAGCTCCTTGCCGCCCACCCGCACGGCATTGCGCAGCTCGCCGGAGCGCAGCCCCTTGGCCGCGGACTTGATGCCCTTGGCTGCTCCGGCGACAGTGGTCAAACCCTTCATGCCGGGAATGCAGTCGAGCGCGGCCAGGCCGACGTCCAAGAGACTGGCTTTCCCGTTCGCGAATTTCGAGAGGGTGTCGGCGAGCACCACCACCGCCGCGACGAGCACGATGGCGGCGAGGATCGGGCCACCGACGATCATTGCGATGATGCCGACGACGGCGACGATGACCTTGCAGACGGAGACGATCGCGTCCCAGCTGTCGGCGAAGAACTTGGCGACCTCCTCCCACCAGTGGCGGTTCTGGATACCGGCGTCGGAGGCTTCCTCGAGTTTGTTCTGGCATTCCCGGGCGGCGTCCTCGCGCAGCTCCTTGGCCTCCAGAGCCATCGCCCTGGCGGCATCCAGGGCCGACTGGGCACTGTCGACCGATCCCTGGGCGTCGCTGCGGGCGGAGTTGGCCTGCTGGGCGTTGCGGGTCGCGGCACGCACCTTGGACTCGTCCGGGGCCTCGGGGCCCTTGGCGTCGTCGTACGCCTTGGTCTGGGCGCTGGCGGTCTTGACCCAGTCGGTGGCCGAGTCCAGCCGCCCCTGAGCCGCCGTCAGGTCGGTGCGGGCCTCGCGGCCCTTGCGCAACGCCCGGTCGGCCAGCGCCTGGGCGCGTTCGAGCTTCGGCCAGTAGGCGGCGATGGCATCGCCCGCCATGTCGTACGAGGTCCGCAGCTTCCGCAGATTGCCCGGGACGCCGTCGAACTCCTCCTTGAACTTCTTCGCGGAGCGGCCCGACCACTTCAACACCGCATCCTCGGAAGCCATGTTGGTGATCTGCCGCAGGGCAGCACCGACATCCTCCGCGAACTCGTGCAGTTCACCGGCGAGTTTCCGCACCCGGTCCGGATCGCCGGGGGTCGGGTCCTCGTCCAGGTCCAGCACGTGCCAGTCCGTCGGCCGGTGGCCGCCCACGTCAACTCCCCCGTCACACACTCAACTGCAGTCAGCACAATGTTCCGGAACAACCCTAACTGCCTTCACTCACACGGGTGAAGAGAGGTCTGCCGGGGCCTACGGATACGGGCTGGTCAGCGAGGCGCGAAACGCCGCGGTGCGGCGGGGGCGTCGAGTCGGGCGACGGCCGCCGTGCAGCGGAGGCGTTACGAAAAGCGGAACGTGGAGGTGATGGCGTCGAACATGTCGAAGAAGGAGTCCGCCAGATCCAGCACCTGGCTGCTGCCGGACACCAGCGCCACCGCGCCCTGCTGTTCGGGCACGGGAATGAAGGTCTGCATCAACACCGCCCGCACGGTGCGTTCGTCACCGGGGACGGTGATGTCCTCGATCCCGCGGGTCCGCGCCACGGGTCCCACCTGCGGGATGTCGACAGTGGTGACCTCGCGCCACGCATCACCCTCGCGCTTCGCCTTCCGGGGGCTGATCTGCTGGGCGATGAGCCGGGGGTCGGTGGACAGGACCTCGCCGTCGTCGGTCTGCGCGCCGATCACCGACACGGTCACCGAGGCGGTGACGGGTGCCGCGCCACCGAAGGAGTCCGCCATGCAACCGCAGTACAACGCGCCGGACTGCCAGGCGTCGCGGGCCGCCTTCCGCAGGAACGAGGTGAAGGCGTCCCGGTGCTCGGCCAACTCCGGGCGCTGCCGGATGCGTTCGTTGACCAGCTGCCGGATGGTGTCGTCGCGCGACGCGGGGCGGATGTCGAACTCCCACCAGGACTTCGGCACCTTGATGCGGAATCCGCTCCGCTCGATGGTCTGTGCTTCGTTTCTACGGGTCATCGTCTGCTCCCCTCCCGCAGCCCGATCTTGTACCGGGGGTCGCCGCCCACCTTACGGCCGGTCAGAACCGCGGTGGCGCGGTGGTGGGTGCATGTGCATAGGCTGGTTGTTCGCGCGACCGTATGAGGACACTGCTGCAGGGGAGGCTCTGGATGAGCGGCGACGAGGGGCGGCTGGCGATACCGCTGAGCGAGCTCGAAGGGTTCGGCGGCCGGTTGCGGTCCATCAAGAGCCGGATGAACGCCACCAAGAAGATGTTCGACTCGTACGCGGAGGACATCGGCGACGACGGCGTCGTGGACAAAATGGAGAGCTTCGAGTCGAACTGGGAAGACGGCCGCGGCGACATCGACGAGCAGCTGACCGGACTGGCGGACATGGCCGACACGGTGTACCGCGAGGCGACGAAGGTCGACCAGGACCTTGCGAAGCAACTTGAGAAGGGCACCAAGGACTCGTAGCCGGCGTCAGGATTTCTTGGCGGCCTGCTCGGCTCTTCCGGCTCGCCCGGCTTGCTCGCCTTTCCCGGCTTGCTCGGCTTGCTCGTCGAAGCGGGAGCGGTTCCGGGAGATCTCGTCGTGGTGGGTGCCGGCCCAGTCGATCAGCGCGGTGACGGCATCGAGCAGGGTGGCACCCAGCCCGGTCAGTGCATACTCCACCCGCGGCGGCACCTCGGGGTAGGCGGTCCGGGTGACCAGACCGTCACGGCGCAGCTGGCGCAGAGTGTGGGTGAGCATGCGCTGAGAGATGCCGGGGATCGAGCGCTGCAGATCGGTGTAGCGAAGGGGGCCGGTCTCCAGGGTGCCGATCACGAGTACCGCCCATTTGTCGCCGGCTCGCTCGACGATCTGCCGAATGGTCTCGCCCTGCTCCGCCGGCCAGCGCGAGCAGGGCCCGGCAGGAACAGCCGCCCGGCCGGCCTGCGACTCGGCTGTCATCCCGGCCTCCGTTCCGTTGCGCACACGGGTGTGCCTTTTGTATCGCCTTCCATTCTGACCCACCATTCCATTACGCACTCAACGTAAGAAATGACGTCGGAGGAAGATCATGCTCATGCGCGCCGCGACAGTCTCCCGCTTCGGCGGACCCGAGGCGGTCGAGATCACCGAGCTCCCGGTGCCCGCGGCGGGCCCGGGACAGGTACGGATCAAGGTGGCGGCGGCCGCGCTGAATCCCGTGGACGCGGCCATGCGTGCCGGCGTCTTCGGCAGCGACGGTGACTCGATCGGCCTGGGCTGGGACGTCGCCGGCACCATCGACGCCGTCGGCGACGGGACGGGCTGGTCGGCCGGCGACCGTGTCATCGGCCTGGCCACGGGCCACCGCACTCCCCTGGGCACCCACGCCGAGTACGCCGTGCTCGACGCGGATGCCACCGCGGCCGCCCCGGCCACGCTGGACGACGTCCACGCCGCGGCCCTGCCCCTCAACGCACTGTCCGCGTTCCAGGCGCTGGAGATGTTGGCACTGCGCCCGGGGCAGAACCTGCTGGTCACGGGAGCCGCCGGCGGGGTCGGCGGGCACGCGGTGGAACTCGCGCACCACCGCGGACTGAAGGTCACGGCACTCGCCTCCGCCGGTGACGAGGAGTTCGTCGTCTCCCGGGGCGCCGGCCACTTCCTCGCCCGCGGCCGGACCCCCGCGCCTGCCGGCTTCGACGGCGTACTCGACGCCGCGATGCTCGGGCGCGACGCGCTCGCCGCGGTCCGCGACGGCGGCGCCTACGTCGGCCTGTGGCCCGGCCAGGAGCCGGAGCCCGAGCGCGGCGTCCGGATCGACGCCCTGGACGTACGGGCCGACAGTGCACAGCTGGCCGTACTGGCCCGCCTCGCCGACACGGGTGCGCTGTTGCCCCGCGTCGCTCAGACCTACCCGCTCGACGCCGCCGCTGAGGCCCACGCCCGGCTGGCCGAAGGCGGCCTCCGCGGCCGCATCGTCCTCGTGCCCTGAAGCGGTGAGGCGCCCGGCTCCCAGGCGCCGCCGAGGTGCCACTTCGGGCCCGAGCTGTCGACGTAGAAATGCTGGGGTACCGTCCCCGGTATGCCCGAGGAGACCCGCGCCGACAGCGCCCAGGGTGACGTCGCCGCCGACACCGTGGCCGACCGGCTGCGCGAGCGCATCAGCCGCGGTGAACTGCCGCCCGGCACGCCACTGCCGTGGACCGCTTCTTCGGCACCACTGCGCTCCGGCGGGCGGGCCGAGGCCGCGGCGGCCCTGCGGCAGTACCTGGACGACTCCGAGCGCGAGGTCGTCGACATGGTACGGGCGGCCGCCGCGGCCCGGCAGAGCTGACCCGGGCCGACCTTTGCTTCGAGTACTCCGAGGAGGATCCCCATGGCCACCACCGCAGCCGCCTACCAGGCCACCAAGGGCGGCCCGCTCGACGTCGACAAGGACTTCTACGACCGGGTGTCCGGCACCCCCGAGGGCCGCGAGCTCGTCGACAGGTTCGAGATTCCGATCCGCTCCGGCAGGGCGTGGGAGGTGCCGGCCGGGCACCTGTGCCGACTGGTCACCATCGACGGCCCGCAGGTCGGCGACCTCAACGTGTGGAACCGCAACGACCCGCGCGAGCGGCTGTGGGCCTCCCGTACGCGGCAGCTCCAGCGCGCCCACGTCAGCACGTACGACCGGCTCTGGTCGAATCTGCCGTTCCTGCGCCCGCTGCTGACCATCACCGATGACACGCTGGCCGAGTACGGGCGCGACGCCGAGGGCGGCCGGGTGCACGACCTGCTGGGCACCCGCTGCGACCCGTACGTCAATCAGATGCTGACCGGTGAGGCATTCGACTTCCACTGCCACAGCAACCTGACGCGCGCCGTCCTCCCCTACGGCCTCACCGAGTTCGACGTGCACGACGTGCTGAACGTCTTCCAGTGCACCGGGCTGAACGAGGACGACCAGTACTTCATGAAGGACTGCCCGGCCCGCCCCGGTGACCACTTCGAGTTCTTCGCCGAGCTGGACCTGCTCTGCGCGCTGTCCACCTGCCCCGGTGGCGACCTGTCCGTGCCGATGTGGGGCCCGGACGCGCACGACCCCGTCGAGGTCTGCCATCCCATCGGCGTCGAGGTCTACAGGGTCGACCCCGAGCTGCTGGCGGGCTGGCGGCAGCCGGAGCGCGCCGCGTACCGCAACCTCCACGGCATCAGCCTCCCGACGTGGCAGAGCTGACCCCGGCGGTCAGCCCCGGCGCGCCTGTGACGGCAGGGTCCCGTACCTGGCCCGATAGGCGGCGGCGAAGCGGCCCAGGTGGGTGAAGCCCCAGCGCACCGCGACCTCGGTGACCGTCTCGGTGGACCCGGGGCGGGTCAGGTCGCGGTGCGCGCGCTCCAGGCGCAGCGCGCGCAGATACGTCATCGGCGTGGTCTCCATGTGCTGCTGGAACCCGGCCTGCAGGGACCGCGGGGCGACGCCGGCGATGCCGGCCAGTTCGCGCATGGTGAAGGCGTGCGCGGGATCGGCCTGCATGGCGTCGATCGCCCGCTTGACCGGACGCGGGCAGGTGCGCGGCGCCGGCCGGATGAGCTCCTCGTGGTACTGGTGCGGGGTGGCGTACAGCATCGTCGTGAGGAGCGTGTCGGCGAGCTTCACGGTGACGATCTCGTGCTCCAACAGTCCTGTGGGGGTGCGCAGTTCACGCTCCAGGACCTGTGCCAGCCCGGACAGTGTCCGGCCTTCGCCGTCCGTGGGATCGAAGCCGCCGGGGAAGTGCAGCGGCCGGACAGGGTGGTCGAGGTACTCCTCCAGCGTGCCTTCCACCGCGTGCCGGTCCAAGCCCAGTGCGAGCACCTCGGCGTCGTCGCTCATTTCCGTGGTGACCGTGCCCGTCGGTTCGAACACCGGCAGCCGTCCTCCCGCGGCTGTGCAGGTGAAGGTCTCCCCTCGGCGGGTCTCGAGCGCCGTGCCGGTGATGGTGAAGTTGATGTGGTACGCAACGCCGAGGCCACTGCTTCTGCCGAGGCAGTGGGTGCCGTACGTCACCGTGTTGGCATTGATCGGGCCCAGCTGCATCCCGCGCATGTCCAAGGCGAAGCGGGCTGCCTCGGCCAGGGGGTTCAGCGTCACGGGATAGTGCATGACTTCGCTGATCCACGCGCGGGCCCGGTCGACGTCACCGGTGCGGAACTGCAGCGTGCCGTCGCCCTGCCGGTCCGGTACGCGCGCCTGCGACTCCTGGTTTCCGCGCTCCACCGCCATCGCTGCCTCCAGGACCGGGGCCCTGCCCCTATCACACGGCGAACAACCGACTGCGCTTCGTGAGCACATGCTAGCCGGAGCGGGCAACGCCGCGCTGCTTCATCCTCCCGCCGGCCCGGCACCCGCTCGCGGGTAACCAGGCGCTCTTGCCCTGGGGTTGCGCCAACTGTAGACAGTAGACGGCTCTAGACAGCAGACGACTGCGGACAGTGGACGGCTCAGGAGAACCGACCGTACCGCCGGGCTCACCCGGCTGAGAGGCAGGTAGCGGATGGCCCCCTCCCCCGACGGTCCCCCGGACGGTGCCGCCCCGCTCAGTGGCGTGCGGGTCGTGGAGATCGGTGCCTATATGGCGGCTCCCTTCGCGGGCATGCAGCTCGCCGATCTCGGGGCCGAGGTGATCAAGGTCGAGAGCCCCGGCACCGGGGATCCCGTGCGTGCCAACGGGCCGTTCATCGGGTCGGAGAGCTCGCCGTTCGTCCGGCTCAATCGCAACAAACGCTCGCTCGCGGTGGATTTGAAGACGACGCAAGGTGCTGAGCTGCTGCGGGAGTTGGTCGGCACGGCCGACGTCCTCGTGGAGAATCTGCGGCCGGGCGCGATGCGGCGGCTCGGGCTCGGCTACGACGACCTGCGCGCCACCTGCCCGCGGCTCATCTACGTCTCCGCCTCCGGCTGGGGTCAGGACGGGCCACTGGCCCACCTCCCCGGCCTGGACATCATGGCGCAGGCCCGGTCCGGGATGATGAGCATCACCGGGGAGCCGGACAGCGGCCCGGTGAAGGCGGGGGTGCCGGTCTGCGATCTCGTATGCGGGCTGTACGGCGCGCTGGCGGCGGTGTCCGCACTGCGGGCCCGGGAGACCACCGGCGAGGGCCAGTACATCGATGTGTCCCTCTTCGAATCCGCGGTGTCGCTGACGATCTGGGAGGCGGGGCGCTACTTCGCGACCGGTGAGGCGGGGCAGCGGCTGGGTTCCGCGCATCAGACCAACGCGCCGTACCAGGCGGTGCGTTCGCGGGACGGCTGGGTGACGGTGGGTGCGATCACACCGCGGACCTGGAAGGACTTCACCACCGCACTCGGGCTGGAGGAGCTGCTCGGCGATCCGCGGTATGCCACCACCACCGCGCGTCATGCGCACCGCGACACACTGATCCCCGCGATCGAGGAGGTCACCGGGTCGCTCGACAGTGCGGAGATCGTCGAGCGGCTGGACGCGGCCGGGGTGCCCTGCGCTCCCATCGCCACGACCGACCAGGTCTTCACCGACCGGCATCTGACCGAGCGCGGCTTCCTCTGGGACGCCGACCACCCGCTGCTGGGACCGGTACGGCAGCTCGGCTCCCCCATGCGTTTCTCCGCGACCCCGGCCCGCCGGGACACGGCCGGGCCGGTGCTCGGCGCGGACACCGTCGAGGTGCTGGCGGGCCTGGGGTACGCCCCGGCGCGGATCAGTGCGTTGATGGCGGACGGGGTGGTCCACGGGCCGGGGAAAGAAGGGTGGGGGAGAGAAGACACCGACGGGACGGAGCATGGCGATGAGTGAGGCCCCGGCGGCGGACGACGAGCTGCTGGTGGCCCGGCAGGGGGCGGTGCTCACCGTGACCTTCAACCGGCCCGCGCAGCACAACGCGATGACCTGGCAGATGTACGAAGGGCTGCGGGAGGCGTGCGAGCGGGCCGACGCTGACGACGGCATCCGTGTGATGGTGCTGCGCGGGGCCGGTGGGAAGGCGTTCGTGGCCGGTACCGACATCGGGCAGTTCCGGGAGTTCCGGGACGGGCGGGACGGGGTGGCGTACGAGGCGGGGATCACCGAGGTGGCGGACCGGCTGGAGTCGGTCACCGTACCGACCGTGGCCGCTGTCACCGGCCACTGCATCGGCGGCGGCCTGATCCTCGCGTCCGTCTGCGATCTGCGGATCGCCACGCGCTCCTCGCGCTTCGGCGCGCCGATCGCCCGCACGCTCGGCAACTGCCTGTCCATGAACACCATGTCGCTCCTGGTCCAGCACCTGGGCCGCGCGCGTACGCTCGATCTGCTGCTGCGAGCCCGGCTGCTGGACGCGGAGGAGGCGGCGGCCGCGGGATTCGTCACCCAGCTGTGCGAGGACGACGCGGTGGACGCGGCCGTCGAGGAGACCGTGCGTACCCTCGCGGGGCATGCCCCGCTGTCGATGTGGGCGGCGAAGGAGGCGGTGGCACGGCTGCGCCGGGCGGCCGTGCCCGATGGTGACGACATCGTCTCCACCGTTTTCGGCAGCGAGGATTTCCATCACGGGGTCGATGCGTTCCTGCGCAAGGAGCGGCCACGGTGGACGGGGCGCTGAAGCGCCCCTGCCCCGTACTTCAGAGCCATCCCGGTACGACGAAGAACGCCCAGGTCACCAGCGGTGCGGCCAGCGTCATGCCCATCCCCCAGGTCATCAGCCGTCGGAAGACCTGGTCCCGGACCGGTTCGGGGGCGTTGGCGGTGACCAGGGCGCCGCTGGTGGAGAACGGCGAGGAGTCCACGACGGACGCCGACAGCGCCAGTGCGGTGATCATGCCGACCGCGCCGACGTGTCCGCCCAGGAGGAACGGTACGGCCAGTGGGATCAGCGCACCGAGGATGCCGGTGGTGGAGGCGAAGGCGGAGACCACGCTGCCGATGAAGCAGATCAACAGGGCGCCCAGCAGCGGAGCTTGTACCGACGCGACGCTGTCGCCCAGCCAGGTGATGGTGCCCATGCGTTCCATCAGGCTGACGTAGGTCACGATGCCGCAGACCAGGAGCACGGTGGACCAGGCGCAGCGGTCGACCGCGCCCTTGGCGGCCTGGGGCGAGCAGAGGGCCAGGACGACGGTCACGGTGAGCGCCATGAGGCCGACGTCGAGGTCGAAGAAGAGCGCGCCGAGGACGAGGCAGAGCAGACCGAGGAGGGTGAGGGCGCGCATGCGGTCGAGGGTGAGGGGCGGGGCGGCGAGCGGGCTGCCGTCAACTACGGTTGCGGCGGGTGCAGTTGCGAGGTCAGCGGCGGTGCCGCCTCCCGTACCGCCCGTGGGCCGGTCGTCCGTGACCGGCGCGCCGGTCTCCCCCGGCTCTTCGGCAGTCACCTCCTGCGCTCGCCGTCCGATCAGCTTCCGCCCGCCGAACAGGAAGAAGACGAGCACGCTGAGGGCGGCGTTGAAGAGGAAGGAGCTGACGAACAGCAGCATGGGGTCGCCCGGCAGCTGATTGCGGGCGACCACGCCGTTGGTGATGCTGCCGAAGATGCTGATGGGCGAGAAGCCGCCCGCGCTACCGCCGTTGATGACGAACAGGCCCATGAGGACGGGGCTGATGCGGTACCGGGTGGCGAAGCCGATGGCGATGGGGGCCACCACGCCAACGGCGGCCGGAACGACCGCGCCGACCGCCGTCAGCACCGCGGTGACCAGGAACATCATCCAGGGGATCAGCGCGATACGGCCTCGGACGGCGCGGGTGGCGGTATGGATGAGCCAGTCGACGGTGCCGTTGTTCCTGGCGATGGCGAAGAGGAAGGTGACGCCGACGAGGACGACGAACAGATCGCCGGGGAAGCCGCCGAAGATGTCGTCCGCGGTTTCGCCGGCGACCGCCGTGCCCACCACGAAGGCGGCCACGATGGCCAGGGCGCCCATGTGCACGGAGGTGAGGGTGGCGACGGCGAACACCACCACCAGCGCGATGAGGGAAATGACGTGATCTGACACGAGGCTTCCTCGCCTTCGGTCGACGGTCATGAGGAGGGATGCGCGCACACCAAAGAAGTTCCGCATGGCGGAACATTCCCTCCGGTCCGGGCCGAGTATGTGAGCGGCGCCACATCACGTCAAGGGATGCCGCGCGACCACATCGGCCCCGTCCGTCAACCTCAGAGCCGCCCCAGCGCGGCTTCGACCTCCTTCGCCGCCGCGGCGACCAGCGCACCGAGTTCGCTCTCGGACACCTCGGCCATCCGGCTCGTCGGCACGTTGATGCTGATGCTCGCGACCGGGGTACCGGTGTCGTTCCGTACCGCAGCGGCCACCGCCGAGACGTCCGCGCGCCACTCGCCCCCGTTCGTGGCGTAGCCCCGCCGGCGGATCTCCTCGATCTCGGCGCGCAGCCGGTCCGGGTCGGTGATCGTGGTACCGGTGTAGCCGGCGAGCCCCTCGGCGAGGTACCGCTCGATGGCGTCATCGGGGCGCGCGGCCAGGACGGCCTTGCCGTTGGCGGAGGCGTGGGCGGGGAGGTTCTGCCCCAGGGGCAGGATGATCCGCACCGGCCGGCTCGTCTCCAGACGCTCGATCAGAATGATCCGGTCCCCCTCGGGAACGGCCAGATGGACCGTCTCGTCGGTACGCCGGCGCAGCTCCTCCATTACCGGTACGGCCACGTCCCGCAGCCCGAGTTCACCGGCCGCCCGCCGCCCGACCAGCAGCGCCTTGGTGGTGAGGACCCAACGCGTCGGCGTGCCCGCCGCCGGCCTGATCCAGCCCGCGGTGCGCAGCGTGGTGAGCGTGCGCTGCGCGGTGCTCTTGGGCAGCTCCATGGCCCGGGCGAGGTCCGCGACGCCGACCGGCTGCCGGGCGGCGATCTCCTCCAGCGCCCGCAGTGCGTTGAGGACGTTCTGCACCCGTTGACTCCCTCCGCAGGCCCCGCCTATGCTCCGCGTGCCACAAGACGATACGGCGTGCCGTCTCACGGCACAACCCTCGAAGGGGAGTTGACCGTATGACCGCCCGCACCGGCCGCCACTTCCTCCAGATCCCCGGCCCGACGAACGTGCCCGATCAGGTACTTCGCGCCATGGCGGCACCGACCGTCGACCACCGCGGCCCGGAGTTCGCCGAGCTGACGCACCGTCTGCTGCCCGCGCTCAAGGCCGTGTTCGGCGCATCGGGTCCGGTGGTGATCTACCCGTCCTCCGGCACCGGGGCCTGGGAGGCCGCCCTGGTCAACACCCTCAGCCCGGGCGACCGGGTGCTGTGTTTCGAGACCGGCCACTTCGCCGCTCTCTGGCGGGAGATGACACTCCGGCTGGGCCTTGAGGTGGACTTCGTCCCCGGTGACTGGCGCCACGGCGCGAGCCCCGAGGTACTCGCCGAACGGCTGGCCGCGGACCCCGCGCACCGCATCAAATCCGTCTGCGTCGTACACAACGAGACCTCCACCGGCGTGACCAGTCGGATCGCCGAGATCCGCGCGGCCATGGACGCCGCGGAGCATCCGGCCCTGCTGCTGGTGGACACCATCTCCTCGCTCGGTTCGATCGACTACCGCCACGACGAATGGGGCGTGGACGTCACGGTCGCCGGCTCGCAGAAGGGCCTGATGCTCCCGCCGGGCCTCGGCTTCAACGCCGTCAGCCGCAAGGCGCTCGACGCCGCGCGCACCGCCCGACTGCCGAAGGCGTACCTCGACTGGGGCCCGGTCATCGAGGCGAACGAGCGGGGCTTCTTCCCGTACACCCCGGCCACCAACCTCCTCTACGGGCTCGACGAGGCGCTGCGGATGCTCGCCGACGAAGGGCTGCCGGCCGTCTTCGCCCGGCACGCCCGGCACGCCGCGGCGACCCGGGCGGCGGTCCGCGGCTGGGGGCTGGAGGTGCTGTGCGCCGACGAGCGTGAGCACTCGGCCTCCCTCACCGCGGTACTGCTGCCCGACGGCCACGACGCCGACACCGTGCGCAAGGTCATCCTCGAACGCTTCGACATGTCGCTCGGCACGGGGCTCGGCCGGCTCGCCGGAAAGGTCTTCCGCATCGGCCACCTCGGCCACTTCAACGATCTGACGCTGGCGGGAACGCTAGCGGGCGTCCAGATGGGCCTGGAGCTCGCGGGCGTACCGGTCGATCCGGCGGGCACGCTCGCGGCGCTGGCGCACCTGCGCTCCGCCTGATCCGGCCGAACGCATCAACTCCTCGCCCCTACCGGTCACTTGGAGTCGCCACCCATGACAGCGATCAGCGACGAGACCCCCGCTCCCCGGGCCGACGCCCCCGCCCGCGACCTGGAGCGGAGCCTGCGGGCGAACCTCGACGGCGAAGTGCGGTTCGATGACTACACCCGTCACCTGTTCTCGCGGGACGCGAGCATGTACGCGATCACGCCGCTCGGCGTGGTGTTCCCGCGCCACGCGGACGATGTACGGGCGGCGGTCGCGGCCGCGGCGGAGCACGGCGTCCCGCTGCTGCCGCGCGGTGCCGGCACCAGCCTGGCCGGTCAGACCACCGGATCCGGGCTGGTCATCGACCTGTCCCGGCACATGAACCGCATCGTGGAGCTGGACCCCGACGGCCGGACGGCGCTGGTGGAGCCGGGAGTGGTGCAGGACCAGCTGAACCGCGCCGCCGCACCGCACGGCCTGATGTTCGGCCCGGACACCTCCACCAGCAATCGCGCCACCATCGGCGGAATGATCGGCAACAACTCGGCCGGCAGCGGCTCTCTCCGCTACGGCATGACCATCGACCACGTACGCGCCCTGGACGTGGTGCTCTCCGACGCAACCACCACCCGCCTCGGCCCGGTGACGGAGGAAGAACGGCTGCGGCGCGCCGACGCCACGACGCTCGAAGGCCGTCTGTACCGCGACCTCCCCGCCCTCGTACGGGACAACGCCGACGCCATCACCGACGGTTTCCCGCGCTTCTGGCGCCGGGCGGGCGGCTACCGCCTCGACCGACTGGCCCGCGAAGACACCCCCTTCGACCTGGCGAAATTCGTCGTCGGCTCCGAAGGCACCCTCGTCGTCGCCACCCAGGCCCTCGTCGGCCTCGTGCCCAAACCGGCCCGTACGGTCATCGCCGTCGGACACTTCACCTCCGTCGCCGGGGCCATCGGCGCCACCGAGGACGCACTGTCCTGCGACCCGGCAGCGGTGGAACTGATGGACCGGACGATCCTCGACCTGTCCCGGCAGAAGATCGAGTACGCCTCGCTCGGCAGCATTCTGCACGGCGCCCCGGAAGCGCTCCTCTTCGTCTCCTTCACCGGCGACGACGATTCCGAACTCCGAGGAAAGCTACAGAAATTGGTCGCGCTGTGGGACCGGCACGGCCATGGTTACCACACGCTTCAGGCCGTCACCGCGGCGGAGCAGTCCGCGCTCCTGAAAGTCCGCAAGTCGAGCCTCGGTCTGCTGATGGCGGCGAGCGAAGGCACCAAACGGCCGCTGGCGTTCGTCGAGGACACCGCCGTCGACCCGGCCCATCTCGCCGAGTACACCCGCCGGTTCAAGAAGGTGCTGAACCGGCACGGGCTGACGGCGGGCTTCTACGGCCACTGCTCGGTCGGCTGCCTGCACGTCCGCCCGTTCCTCGACCTCACCGACCCACGTCAGCAGCAGACGATGCGGGCCGTCGCCGAAGAGGTCAAGGACCTGGTCGCGGAGTACGGCGGGGTCAATTCCAGCGAGCACGGCGACGGACTGGCGCGCAGCGAGTTCAACCGGGAGCTGTTCGGCCCCGATCTGTACGAGGCAATGCGCCAGGTCAAACGGGTATTCGACCCGGAGAACCGGCTGAATCCGGGGAAGATCGTGGACGCCCCGGCCCTCACCGATCACCTCCGCGACCCGGCCCTGCCGCCCGCCCCCGCGCTGCGCACCCGGCTGGACTTCGAAGTCGTCGGCGGCATGCGCGGCGCGGCCGACCGCTGCATGAACATCGGCCTGTGCCGCAAGGCCGACGCCGGTGCGATGTGTCCCTCGTACATGGCGACGAAGAACGAGGAGGACTCGACCCGAGGGCGCGCCGGCGCCCTGGTGAAGGCGCTCTCCGAACCCGACCCGAAGCGCGCGCTGGGCGACGAGCGGCTGCACGAAGTGCTCGACCTGTGCCTGATGTGCAAGGCGTGCAAGAGCGAGTGTCCGCTCGGCGTGGACATGGCCTCGCTCAAGGCCGAGGCCCTCTCCCACCACCATGATCTGCACGGCGTGCCGCTGCGCTCCCGCGTCTTCGGTGCGATCCGTCTCCTGAACCGCCTCGGCTCGGCCACCGCCCCACTGTCCAACTTGCCCGGCCGGGCACTGGTGTTGCGGCGCCTGATGGGCCGTCGGCTCGGCATCGCGGCGGCCCGGCCGCTCCCCCGTTTCGTACGGCGGAACCTGGTGCGCTGGTTCCGTGGCCACGACCGGGCGGACGGCGGCGCGCGGCCCATGGGACCGGTGACCTGGCTGGCCGACTCCTTCACCACCTACACCGAGCCGGAGATCGGCCGGGCCGCCGTCGAACTGCTGGAACGGGCGGGCTGGGACGTACGGCTGGAGAGCGGTGGCTGCTGCGGCCGGTCCAGCCTCTCCAAGGGGCTGCTCGACGACGCGCGCGACAAGGCATCCGACCTGGCCCACCGGCTCGCCCGGACCGCTCCGCCCGGCTCACCCGTGGTCGGCTGCGAGCCCTCCTGCGTCATGACACTGCGGGACGAGCACCGCGCACTGCTCCCGGACGACACCACCGTCCAGGACATCGCGGACCGCGTCCGCCAGGTGGAGGAACTGCTGACCGAGGCGCTGGACGACGGCCGGCTGCGGCTGCGTACCGACTCCTGGCTGCGCGGGCGGAAGCTCCTGTACCACGGGCACTGCCACCAGAAGGCGGAGGTCGGGACGGCCGCGACGGTCGCCCTGCTGTCGCGCATCCCGGGCGCCGAGGTCGTCGAGCTGGACGCCGGCTGCTGCGGCATGGCCGGGTCCTTCGGCTTCGAGTCCGAGCACTACGGCCTGTCCATGACCGTCGGCGGCGACCGGCTGTTCCCGGCGATCGCCGCGGAGCCCGCCGAGACGGTACTCGTCGCGAGCGGCGTCTCCTGCCGCCAGCAGATCTTCCACGGTACGGAGCGCACGGCGTGGCATCCCGTACAGCTGATCCGGGAGGCGCTGGACATCACCGGCCGTTGATGACCGAGGGTGGCCGAGGGTGGCCGAGGGTCCGGCAACGTCAGCTCATGCGGCAGCGGTCAGCTCATGCGGCAGCGATCAGCTCATGCGGCGGCCCTCTGCGCCACCCGGCGCACAGGCGCCGCGGGAGCCGCGGGAGCCGCGGATGCCACGGATGTCATCGGGCGACGCACCGGCGCGGCCGCCGGGGTACGGGTGGGCCCGGCCGGCCTGGCAGCGGCGTGAGCGGGCTCAGCAGGGGCGTCGGCGACCCACACGCGGTACGTCGTCTTGGCCGGATCCACCAGGGGATCACCGAACGTGATCCGGCCTGCCGCCTCCAGCCGGTCGCACACCTCGGTGGGCAGAGCCATGTAGCAGCCGCCCTTGCCGGTGCGGGAGTCGTACGGCCGCCAGTAGCCGTACCGGCGCCGGCCATTGGCATGCACGGTGATGAAGACCGGGGTACGGGAGTTGGCGATGGTCCGGAGAACCTCGGCGCCGTCAGCGTCGAGAGGGGCGGCCGCCCGGCGAGCTGTCGTCCTGATGCGAGCCGATGCCGTGGCACGGGCCGGTGCCGTGGCATGGGCTGATGCCGTGGCGCGTGCCGGTGCCGTGGCACGAGCCGGTGCCGTAGCGCGTGCCGCTGTCGTAGCGCGTGCCGACGGACGGCGGAACTCCGTCGACACAGCGGCGGCCGGGACCTGGTCGAGGACGGACAACATCAGTGATTGCCTTTCGGAGGACAGCGGCTCAAGATCATCTCCCCCATTCAATCAGGCGTCACCCTCATTCGCCCAACTCTTCAGCCAACTCTTCCCGTTCAAAATGCCGACCACGGCGATCAGCGGGAGAGAGGGAGGCTCTAGTGTCCTCGTTTGTGACTGAACCTTCCTCGCACCTCGCCGCGACGGCGGATGCCTACGATGCCATGGCCGCCCTGTACGCCGATTTCGCCCGGAACTCGCTTGCCGCTCTCCCGCTGGACCGCGCGATGCTCGCCGCGTTCGCCGACCTCGCGCGGTCCACCGGTGCCGGACCCGTTGCCGAGCTGGGATGCGGTCCCGGATACCTGACCGCGCACCTGCGGGACCTGGGGCTGGACGTCTTCGGTATCGACCTGTCGCCGATGATGATCGACCTCGCCCGCGAGACCTACCCCGACCTGCGGTTCGAGGTCGGCTCCATGGACGCCCTGGACCTGCCCGACGGCAAGCTGAACGGCGTCGTGTCGTGGTATTCGGTCATTCACGCCCCGCCGCAGGACGTGCCCTCGTACATCGCCGAATTCCGTCGGGTGCTCGCGCCCGGCGGCCACCTCCTGCTCGCCTTCTTCGAGTCGGAGGGTGAGCCGGTCACGGCGTTCGACCACAAGGTGGCGACGGCCTACCGGTGGCCGATCGACGACCTCGCGAAGCTGGCCGGCGAAGCCGGATTCACCGAAGTCGGCCGGATGCTGCGCGAGCCGGGCGAGGACGAGCGGTTCCGACGGGGCCATCTGCTGATGCGCCTCGGCCAGTAACCAGGCCGCCTCATTTCAGGGCGGAGTTATTGCGGACTTACTTCAGGGCGGAGCCCTGCGCCACGACGACCCCGTAGAGGTCTTCGATCGTGGCCAGTGCGCTCTGATGGATCTGCTCGGCGGACAGTCCGACCCCGGCCCCCGTCAGGGGCCGGGTGGCGCACGCGTCCGCGACGATCGTGGGTGCGTAGCCGCGCAGGAACGCGCCTTCGGCGGTGAAGGTGACGCACATGTGGGTCATAAAACCGGCGATGATCACGTTCTTGCGGCCCGCGGCCTCGACCTGGTGCTCAAGGTCGGTGTGGTGGAAGGCGTTCGGCGCCTGCTTAGCCACGACCGGCTCGCTGTTGACCGGGGCCACGCGGGGGTGGATGGAGCCGATCTCCGCGCGGATGTCGTACGGGGTGCCCGCACCGCCGTCGTTGACGATGTGGATGACGGGCGTACCCGCCTCACGCGCCCGCGCCAGCAGCGCCGCGGCCGAGTCCAGGGCCGCCTGCCAGCCGGACAGCTCCATCACACCCCGGGTGTAGGTGTTCTGAAAGTCGACCATGAGGAGCGTGGCGTCGGCGAGGGTCGCCGGGGTGTCAGCAAAGCCGTTGAGCTGGCGCAGGGTCGTCGCAGTCGTCGCAGTCGTCGTAGCCATGAGTAAAGGCCCTCCTCGGGCGGGGTGTTGGGGCGGGGCGTTGATGTCGTCGTCCGATGCTCTGGCGGCGCCGACGTGTTCGACGCTACGATCACCCGTCGGTGTCTGCAATGACACCCAATTTGCAGATCCAGACATCGGGCAGGCAGAGCAGAGAGGGACGGCATGGCCGCCGCATCGAAACGGCTCGTTGTCATCGTTGTCTTCGACGACGTCGACCTGCTGGACATCACCGGCCCACCGGAGGTGTTCGCCCTGCTGCAACGCGAGCTCGATACGGACACCGACACCGGCACCGGCACCGGTACCGGCAGCAACACCGGCTACCGCGTGC
This sequence comes from Streptomyces purpurogeneiscleroticus, assembly GCF_020024005.1. Taxonomy (NCBI): domain Bacteria; kingdom Bacillati; phylum Actinomycetota; class Actinomycetes; order Kitasatosporales; family Streptomycetaceae; genus Streptomyces; species Streptomyces purpurogeneiscleroticus. Next base: position 12,727 of record NZ_NHSG01000168.1, on the reverse strand, counting down.
TCCTGGCCGCCGAAACGCTGGACCCGGTCACCACCTCGGCGGGGGTACGCGTCCTCCCCGACATCACGTTCGATGAGGTGGCCGGTCAGAGCATTGACACCCTTCTGGTGCCCGGCTCCGTACGCATCGACGCCGACCGGCGCGTGAGCGCCCTGGCGGACCCGGATGTCACCGCCCGCGTCAAGCAGCTCGCCGGTGCGTCACGCCGGATCGCCTCCGTGTGCGTCGGGGCGCACATCCTGGCCGCCGCGGGCCTGCTCGACGGGAAGCGCGCCACGACGCACTGGTCCACTGCCCGCCAGCTCGCCGCCGATCACCCTGCCGTCACCGTGGACGCCGACCCGATCTTCATTCGTGACGGTGCCGTGTGGACCGGCGCGGGCATCAGCTCCTGCCTCGACCTGTCCCTGGCCCTGGTCGCCGAGGACTTCGGCGAAGCCGTCGCCCTGCGTGTGGCCCGGCAGCTCGTGATGTACCTCAAACGGCCCGGCGGGCAGAGCCAGTTCTCCGTACCGCTCGAACCCGTCTCCACCACTCGCCGGATCGAGGACCTGCGGCACTACATCACCCGTAACCTGTCCCGTCCCCTCAGCCTCGCCGACCTCGCTGCCCACGCTCATGTCTCCGAGCGGCAGCTCTCTCGCATCTTCAAGACCGAACTGGGCATGACGCCGGCCGCCTATATCGAAGCCGCCCGCGTCGAACTCGCCCGTCATCAGCTGGAGTCGACCGACGCGACGCTCGACCGCATCGCCGGAGTCTGCGGGTTCGGTACCGTCGATACCCTCATCCGGGCCTTCCGTCGCCAACTGGCCACCACGCCGACCGAGTACCGCAGCGGGTTCCGGTACTCCAGGTAGCTACCGGCACCTGCCCATCCGTGTCATGAGGCCGCTTCCTTGGGACAGGTCCTGACGAGTTGCAGGCCGGCGGTGCGCAGGGGGCCCAGGTCGGGTTGGCGGTCCTGGGCGATCGCCGTGCGTACCTCGGCTGCCGCCCGGCTGACTGCGGTGGCGGCTTCCTGTACCTCCGCGCCGGACGAGCGCCTCCTGAGTTCGGCGACCGACGCGTCGAGCGAATCGATGGCCGCGTCCGCCTCGCGGTCGAGCGCGGACTCCAGTACGGCATGTTCCAGGTCACCTATGGCATCGGACACCGCGAGTGCGAACCGCGCGCACCCGACGGCCCGGTCCCCGCCCTCCTCCATGTCGCATCCTGCGAGCAATGCCACTGCCAACACCAGCGCCGCGGCGCTTGCCGTCCGCTGCATGTCGTCACGTCCCTCCGGTGAACCGTTCGGTGAGTCACGAGGAAAGCGGCCGCCGCTCGCCCGACAAGGGCAGCCTATGGACGGTGGCTTCGCTCGGGGAGAGGATTTCTCGCAGTTGGCGGTGCAGGTGGGTACGGCGTCGCTACAAGGGACGGGTACCGGCCACCGCGGGGGGACCCGAGGACCGTGACAAGATCCGCTGCATGAAGACGGAGACGCAGCAGGCGGACCGGCCCGTCGCCCTGGTCAGCGGGTCCACGTCGGGCATCGGGGAGGCCGTCGCGCGGCGGCTGGCGGCGGACGGGATGCGGGTCGTCGTGCACTCGCGGCGCAGTACTGAGGCCGGCGAGGCGCTGGCCGCGGAGCTCGGCGGGGCGTACGTACGGGCGGACCTGGCGGTGGAGGAGGAGGCCCGGGGGGTGGTCGAGGCGGCGCTCGGCCGGTATGGGCGGTTGGACGTGCTGGTGAACAACGCGGGCATCAGTTGGCCGATCCCGCACGACGATCTGGCCGCGGCGACACCGGCGGACTGGCGGCAGCTGCTGGAGGTCAATCTGATCGCGCCATGGGTGTTGTGCACAGCAGCGCTTCCGGCACTGCGCCGGTCCCCCGGCGGCGGCAGCATCGTGAACATCACCAGCCATGCCGGGGTGCGTCCCAAGGGCTCGTCGGTGCCGTACGCGGCGAGCAAGGCCGCGCTGAACCATGTGACCCGGCTGCTCGCAGCCGCGCTCGGGCCCGAGGTCCGGGTCAACGCGGTGGCGCCCGGACTGGTGGACACCCCGATGACGAAGGACTGGACGCAGGCGCACGAGCTGTGGCGGGACCGCGCGCCCATGCACCGTCCGGCCCGGCCCGCCGACGTGGCCGGGCTGGTGGCGTCGGTGATCGACAGCAGCTACCTCACCGGTGAGGTGATCGTGCTGGACGGCGGGCTGAATCTGACCTGAGGCTCGGGGCCTCGTAAGCATCGCGCGCAATGGCATACCGAACTCGGGAAACGAGGCGGGGACAACCACCCCATTTCTCCCCATATGCGGGCGGCGATCGGCCGGAAACCTTGCCCTGGTCTTCAATTTGGGATACCAAATGGCATTCGGTTGTACGCAAAGCCCGAGGAGCCCGCATGTGTGTCGAGTCCGTCCCGCCCCCGCCCAGCCGGGTCACCCGCCGCGGTGTGCTCGCCGGTGCCGCGGCCCTGGCCGGTACGGCCGCCGCCCTCTCGGCGGCTCCGGGCGCCGCTGCCGCCCCGGCGCGGGGATCCGCCGCCGGTCCGGCGCGGAGCGCGCAGCGCGGCGGCGACCTGGTCGTCGAGGGCGGCACCCTGCTCGACCCGGCGACCGGTGACGTCATCGAGGACGCTGTCGTGGTGATCCGCGACGGCGTGGTGCAGGCCGCCGGGGCCCGGGCGAAGGTCGATGTGCCGGCCGGCGCGCCGCGCCTCGACGCGCACGGCCGCTGGGTGCTGCCGGGGCTGGTCGACGCGCACATCCACCTCAACACCGCCACCGAGGCGCGCGACGCGGTCCGCCAGGGCGCCACCAGTGCGCGCAGCGGCTCCACCAACTTCTACCAGGACATCGCCGTACGGGAGTTGGCGCGCCAGGCGCCCGAGCTGGCGCCCCGGTTGCGGGCCGCCGGTGTCTTCGTCACGCCCGAGCTGGGCGACACGGTGCTCGCGGACCCGGACCTGACGCCGCTCGCGCGGCTGAAGAACGGCGTGCGGTCGGACGAGGCGCTGCGCCGGGTCGTCCAGGTGAACCTCGCCCGCGGCGCCGACGTGATCAAGACGCGGGTGAACGAGCGCGCCGGACTGCCGGAGCAGGACCCGCTGGCCCAGGTCTACTCGTACGAGCAGCTGTCCGAGATCGTCGCGACGGCGCGGCGCGGCGGCAAGGGCGTGCTGTGCCACAGCTACAGCGAGCGCGGCTGCGACGACGCGGTGCGGGCGGGGATCCGGTCGCTGGAACACGGTGTGTTCGTCGGCGAGCGCACCCTGCACGAGATGCGGCGCCGGGGGACGTACTTCACGCCGACGCTGTCCCCCATCGCGGGGATGATCGACTCGCCCGACCCGGTGCTCGCCGAGCGCGGCCGCACGTATCTGCCGGTCCTCAAGGAGGCGGTGCGTACCGCGCACGAGCTGGGCGTTCCGCTGGCGGCGGGCACCGACTCCTCCGGCGGGACGGTCAAGCCCATCGGCCGGGAGGTGGAGCTGATGCGCGCGGCGGGCCTGCCGGCGCTCGATGCGATCCGCACCGCCACCACGGGCGCCGCCCGGCTGCTCGGTATGGAGCGGACGGCGGGGCGGCTGGCACCCGGCTTCGCGGGCGACGTGATCGTGCTGGACGGCGACCCGCTCGCCGACGTCTCCGTGCTCAAGAAGCCGCAGCGCGTGGTGCGCGCGGGGCTGCCGCTGTAGCCGCACCTCTTGGCCCGTGTACTCCGTCGCCGCCTCCCCGGTGGCTGTGGAGCGCACGGGTCCGTACTGCCCGTCCCACCGCCCCTCCCCGAAGGAGTTCCGATGACGCCTCCGCCCTCCCAGCCGTCCCGTCGCGGTGTTCTCGCGGGTGCCGCCTCGCTCGCGGGCGCCGGCACCGTACTGTCCGCGGCCGTGCCGCAGGCGCGGGCCGCTTCCCCTGAGCGGCCCGCGCGCCCGGTGGTCTTCCGTGATGTGCGGCCGTTCGGGGCGAAGCACGCGGTGGACCTCACCGTCATCGACGGCCGTATCACGGACCGGCGGGCCCCGGAGGGCGCCGAGGTGATCGACGGCGGCGGCCGCATCGCCCTGCCGGCGCTGGTGGACGCGCACATCCACCCCGACAAGACGACGTGGGGCGGCAGTTGGGAGTCGCGCAAGCCGGCGAGCAGCATCGCGGACTACGCGGCCCAGGACGTGGAGCTGTTCCAGCGGCAGAGCCGGTCCGTCGCCGAGCGGGCGCACGGGCTGATGGCGCACGCCGTGACCCGTGGCACGCGGGCCATGCGCGCGCACGCCGACATCGCCCCCGCCTACGGCCTGACCTGCGTGGAAGGCGTCGCGGCCGCGCGCGAGCGGCTGCGGCACGCGCTCGATGTGCAGATCGTGGCGTTCCCGCAGCACGGCGTCATCCGCACGCCCGGTACGGCGGCGCTGCTCCGGGAGGCGGTGCGCAGCGGGATCGTGGACTTCATCGGCGGGATCGACCCGATCGGTTTCGATCAGGCGCTGGACGAGCAGCTCGACCTGGTCTTCGGCCTCGCGGACCGGTACGGCGTCGGTGTGGACATCCATCTGCACGACCGGGGAGAGCAGGGCCTCACGGCGCTGCGCGGCATCATCGACCGCACCCGTGCGCTGTCGCTCCGAGGCAAGGTGACGGTCAGCCATGTGTTCTGCTTGCCGGGCCTGTCCGACGCCGAGCTGGCCGGGGTGGCGGCCGACCTCGGCGACCTGGACATCGCGCTGACGACCGTGGCGCCGAGCGGGGAGCTGGTCCTGCCGATCGCCCGGCTGAAGGAGCACGGTGTGCGGGTCGGGCTGGGCTCGGACGGGGTGCGCGACGCGTGGAGCCCCTTCGGCAACGCCGACATGCTGCACCGCGCGCATCTGCTCGGCTGGGTCCGGGACAACCGTCTCGACGCGGAGCTGACGGGGTGTTACGAGACGGGGTCGCACGGCGGCGCCGATGTGATGCACCTGGACCGCGCCGACCTGTCCCCCGGCTCCCCGGCCGACTTCCTGCTCCTCCGAGGCGAGTGCGTACCGCAGATCGTCGTGGACATGCCGGCGCGGGACATGGTGGTGCACGGCGGCCGGGTCGTCGCCCGCGACGGCGAGCTGACGTAGTACGCGTACCCGTCAGGGGCCCCGTACGGAGTGCCGGACGTGGTGCGGGCCGATGAGAGAATCAACGGTATGACAACAGGGTCTGAAGGGTTCGAGCCCGAGTCGGAGCGGGTCACCCGGCAGCTGCGCAACGAGATCATCGACGGTGTCCGCGAGCCGGGCAGCAAGCTGGTCGAACGGGAACTCGCCGCGGAGCTGGGGGTGAGCCGGCTGCCGATCCGGGACGCGCTGAAGGCACTGGTGACCGAGGGGCTGGTGACGCCGCGTCCGCGGACGTGGGCGGTGGTGCGGGAGTTCGCGCCGACGGACATCGCCGACCTCGACGAGGTGCGGTCGGCGCTGGAGATGCTGGCGTTCCGGCTCGCTGCCCAGCGGCGTACCCGCGCCGGGCTGGCGAGACTCCGCGCGGACCTCGACGCCGAGCTGGCGGCGGCGCGCGAGGGCGACGCGGTACGGGCCCGGCGGGCGGCGGCCGATTTCCACGAGACGGTCACCTCGCTGGCCGACAACGAGCTCCTGAACGAACTGGAGCGCACGCTGCGCAGCAGGATGCGCTGGCTGCTGGGGCAGCACGACGACCTCATGGCCATGGCGAAGGAGCACGAAGAGCTCTACGAGGCCGTCGCGGACCGGGACGTGGCGCGGGTCGAGAAGCTGGTGACGCGGCACCTGGCGACCGGCCGCGACGCGGCCGCCGCCCGCCGGAACGCCACGCAGGACTGACCGGTCCGGGCATCGTCCGGCTACCCGGTCCGGCCGGCCAATTGCGCTTGTCCGCCGCCTCGGCACCGCACTACGTTGCCGAGGTGGATCTCTTCTCACGCTCGTGGACGGCGTTGCGCATGGCGGTCGCCGGGCTCTCGGACGAGGACTTCGCGCGGCCGTCCGGCTGTACCGGCTGGCTCGTGCGGGACCTCGTGTGCCATCTGGTCATCGACGCGCAGGACGTCCTGATCACCCTGGTGACCCCCGCCGATACGGCGCCGACCCACGACGCGGTGACGTACTGGAACGTCGCCGACACGCCGCCGACCGGCGACGACCCCCTCGACGCGCTGACCGTCCGGCTGGCCGCCGCGTACGGGGACCCCGGGCTGCTCACGTTCCATCTCGACGACGTCGGCTCCGCGGCCGGCCGCGCCGCCGCGCTCGCCGACCCGGACCTCCGGGTCAGTACCCAGGACATGGTCCTCACCGCGGGCGACTACCTCACCGCGTACGTACTGGAGTGGACGCTGCACCACCTCGACCTGATCGCGCACCTCCCGGAAGCGCCGGAACCCCCCGCCGAGGGGCTCGCCCGGTCCCGGGAGATGCTGGAGAAGATCGCCGGGGCTGCGTTCCCCGCCTCGTTCTCGGACCGGGACGCGCTGCTGGTCGGTACCGGACGGCGGGCCCCGACCGAAGCGGAGCGGGCCGAACTGGGCAGCCTGGCCGCGAAACTCCCGCTGATCCTCGGATGACCCCCGGACTGCTCAGCTCTGTACCGCGGTACGGCGCTCCCCCGCCGCGGTCGTCGCGGCCGTGAGGACGAGGTCGACCTCGACCGGGCGGTCCTCGCCGGGGTGCACGGCCGACGAGGCGCGCGGGGCGTGCCCGGCGACCATGGCGGCCAGTACGTATGCGCCGCCGTCCGGGACGGCGACCGAGTAACGGCCGTCGTGGTCGGTGAGCGCGGTACCGGCCCGGCGTCCGCGCGGGTCGATCAGCGCCACCCTGGCGCGGGCCACGGGCACACCGGCCGGGTCCAGAACGCGCCCGCGGAAACCGGCGCGGGGCCCCGGGCTCACCGGTACCGCCGCCCGGGTGTCCCGCTCCGGCTCCGGCTCGGCCGCCTCCTCGCTGCTGGCCAGCAGCTGCGGTGTGGACATGCCCCGGCCGCGCGGCAGGAAGACCGCGAGCAGCAGGCCGAGGGCGACCGCCCCGGTGGCGATGAGGAACGAGATGCGGAAGCCCTGCATGGTGGGTATCGCCACCGATCCCGCGTGGTGGGCGGTGTTGGCGAGGACCATGCCGATGACGGCGCTCGACACCGACGTACCGATGGAACGCATCAGGGTGTTGAGTCCGTTGGCCGCGCCCGTCTCGGAGGGGTCGACAGCGCCGTTGATCAGTGCCGGGAGGGAGGAGTAGGCGAGGCCGATACCGGCGCCGACGATGACCGAGATGACGATGGTCTGCCATGCGGCGCTCATCAGGCCGAGCCCCGCGCCGTAACCGACCGCGATGATCAGCATGCCGACCATGAGGGTGAGCTTCGGACCGTACCGCGCCGACAGCCGGGCGTAGACGGGGGCGGTGAACATCATCGTCAGGCCCAGCGGCGCCACGCACAGCCCCGCGACGACCATGGACTGGCCCAGGCCGTAGCCGGTGGCGGTCGGCAGCTGGAGCAGCTGCGGCAGGACGAGCGAGATCGCGTAGAACGCGACGCCGACGGTGATCGAGGCGAGGTTGGTGAGCAGTACCTCGCGGCGCGCGGTGGTACGCAGGTCGACCAGCGGGGCCTTCATCCGCAGTTCCATCAGGCCCCACAGGACGAGGACGACGAGCGCGGCGGCGAAGAGACCGAGCGTGGTGCCGGAACTCCAGCCCCAGTCACTGCCCTTGGTGATCGGCAGCAGGAACAGGACGAGACCGAGGGAGAGGCCGAGCGCGCCGACGGCGTCGAAGCGGCCCTCGGCCCGGACGCCGCTCTCCGGCACGACCGCCAGGGTGAGCAGGATCGCCAGGACACCCAGGCCCGCGGCGCCGAAGAACAGTGCGTGCCAGTCCGCGTGCTGGGCGACCAGGGCGGCGAGCGGCAGTGCGAGCCCGCCGCCCACGCCTATGGAAGAGCTCATCAGGGCCAGGGCGGAACCGAGCTTCTCGCGGGGCAGCTCGTCGCGCATCAGGCCGATGCCGAGCGGGATGGCGCCCATGGCGAAGCCCTGGAGCGCACGGCCGACGATCATCACCAGGAGGTCGCTGGTGAACCCGCAGACCAGCGATCCCCCGACCATCACCGCGAGACTGGTGACCAGCATGCGGCGCTTGCCGTACAGGTCGCCGAGCCGGCCCATGATCGGGGTGGCGACGGCACCGGCGAGCAGGGTGGCCGTCATGATCCAGGTGGCGTTCGTCGGCGCGGTGTTCAGCAGGGCGGGCAGGTCCTTGATGACCGGTACGAGCAGCGTCTGCATCACCGCGACCGTGATGCCGGCGAAGGCGAGGACGGGGACGATCCCGCCTGTGCGTCGATGGGCCATCGTTCGGGGCATTACCTGGGACCTCCGGAAGCGGGAAGAGTGGCGGGCTCGCCGAGTACGAACTCGCCCGCTCGCATGGGTATTCCGAAGGACATCGTACGACGGGAAGTCTTTACTGATCCCTTACGTTGCGGGAGCCGAGGCTCCGCCACTCCCGGGTGCCGGGTCCTGCGGCCGCGGCCGCAGCACGAAGTCCTGGTGGGCGAGGTTCCCGTACTTGATGTACACCCGCTTGATGGACGGGATGCGGCGCGGCCCGCCGGCGATGACGTTGATGAAGCCCTCCGGGAGCCCGGTCAGCCTGTACTCGCCGTGTTCGTCGGTCCGCGTGCGCGTCAGCTGCCGTCCGTCGGTGGTGGTCACGGTGATCAGTACACCGTGCAGCGGTTGCGACTGGGTGTCCCGGATGCGGCCGGCCAGCAACGGCTCGGAGGCCCCGATGTAGTGGGTGGCGGCGCGTACCGGCATCGGCTGCGGCATCTCGAACGTCGGGTCCTGGACCGACTCCTCCAGGTCGGAGGCGGTGAGTTCGTCGTCCCCACCGGAGCGCGCCACGTTCACCCGGTGCCGTTCCCAGAAGTACCCGACGCAGATCAGCACGATACCGACGGCGATCCAGATGCTCAGCGCCAGCAGCGGCCTGAAGAGCTCCGCGCCACCGAAGTACATTTCGTTGCGCAGCGCGTCGACCAGATTGCCCAGCGGCATGTACGGATGCAGCCAGCGGAAGAAGGACGGCACCATGGCGACCGGGATCGCGCCGTCGCTGGCCGGCATGGACAGCAGCACGAAGATGACGATGGCCACGCCGGGGAAGAACTGCCGCACGAACGGCACCAGCCCGTAGCAGGTCAGCGAGACCGCCAGGCTCAGCATGAACATATAGAGCAGGCAGATCGGCCGGTCCACGATGCAGTCCATCGCGAGCGCGATGTAGAAGGCGGCCACGGCCATCACGGCCCCGGAGACGACGAAGGTGACGACCTTCTTCCAGCGGCTGAGGCCGGTGGCCCGCAGCATCATCATCACCATGATGTACGAGGGGATGGTGAGCCCCAGGCAGAGGTAGAAGAGGCTGGTGCCCATCCCGTCCTTGGGCGCGGTGGGCGCGAGTTCGACCTGCTTGAGCCGGGCGCCGCCCCGCTCGGCGATCGGCGTGAACACCTGCTGCAGCACAGCCTCGATCTCGAAGCCACCGGCCTTCGCGGTGTACAGGGCGGGGTGGGCCGGATCCGGGAGGTAGCCGCCGGCGGCACGGCGGTCCTTCACCGCGCTGCGGAGGGCGGCGTCACCGCCGGATACGGGTGTCACCTCGAACCCGCCCGGGACGGCCTTGTCGAGCGTCTGCTGCACCTGGGTCGCCGCCCGGGCGGGCACGGCCACCCGGATGTCGTGCGGGGTGGGGTTGTGAAAGGCGAGCAGGTAGCAGAAGAGGAAGCCGAAGAAGAAGAGCGCCGGGAACCAGAGGCTGCTGACAATCACCTTCGCCGTGTGCGTCCACCGATGGCGCGGTTCACTGTCGGCCGGTGCCGCGTCCTCTTGCTGTGTTCCGGACATGCCGCACCCTTCCCGTACCGTGCCCTTCCCCGACCGTCCCTGCGCGGGTCGCTGACGCTCCGCTGCTGGGAGATCTCCGCCGGCACGGTCCGGCACACCTGCTTTGCTGCACTCGGCCCAGCATGTTGGCCCGCGCGTGGGAGGCCCCGCGCGCGGGAGGCCCCTGGCGTGAAGGCGCTGCCGGTCAGTTGTGCCTTGAGCCGCGCAGCAGGTGGACGGCCGTGCCCGCGGCCAGTACGGCGACGCAGGCCGTGAAGGTCAGCCCTGCGGCGCGGAGGCCGAGGGCGACGGTGAGGGCACCGACGCCGACGACCGGGAGGGAGATTCCGGTATAGGCGACGACGAAGAAGGTGGAGATCGTGCCGCCGCGGTGTTCGGCGGGTGCGGCGGCCGCGACGGACGTCAGGGCCGCGCGGAAGGCGAGGCCCTGGCCGATGCCGCCGCACAGGGCACCGACGACCAGGGCCGGCAGGGACTCGACGGCGAGGGACGTCGCCACGAGGGCGAGGCCCACCACGAGGACCAGGCAGCCGACCGGGAGTGCCCGGCGTGCGCCCAGTTTTTCGGTCAGCGACTGGCCGGCCGTCGAGCCGAGGAAGACGGAGAAGACGACGGCGCCCGAGACGGCCAGGTTCGCCACGCCGAGGGTCTGGGACACGAAGGCCGGCGCCACCGCGGTGAACAGGCCGAGGAGCGAGAAGCCGGCGAAGGCGGCGAGGGCCGAGGGCGCGAACACACTACGCACTTCAGGGGGTACGACCAGGCCCTGCGGCCGGAGGCCCGGCCACCGCTCACGGTGGTCGACGGTCTCGGGCAGGAGCAGGACCAGTACGCACGCCACCGCGATGAGTGCGAGGTGTGTCAGGTAGGGCAGGGCGAGCGGCCAGGGGGCGTACTGGGCCAGGAGCCCGGCGAGCAGCGGGCCGCAGCCGAGGCCGCCCATGTTGGCGGCGGCCGCGGCGAAACCGGCGCGCGACTTCCTTTCGGGCGGCGCCAGTTCCAGTACCGCCGCCGTGGCCGCGCCGCTGAAGAGCCCGGCCGAGAATCCGGAGAGCAGCCGGCCGGCGAAGAGGAGCGGCAGCCCGGCCCCGGATGTGAAACCGGACAGGAAGTCCGCCACGAAGCAGACCGCGCTGAGTGCCGAGAAGGCCAGCGCCACGAGGAGCACGGGGCGGCGGCCGACCCGGTCGGAGTAGTTGCCCGCGAGCAGCAATACGGCGATGACGCCGATCGCGTAGACGGCGAAGACCACCGTCACCATCAGCTCGGAGAAGCCCAGCTCTTCGCGGTAGAGGCCGTACAGCGGGGTGGGGAGCGTGGTGCCCGCCATGCCCACCGCGAACACCGCCGCTGCTGCCGGGTATGCCGGGCGCCGGCCCGTCCCATGACGAACGATCATGTCCCCACGGTACGAGCCGGCCCGGTCTCAAGCGATCAGGCGGCCCCAAGCGGTCAGGCGGCCCAAGCGGTCAGGCGGCCCCGGCCTTCGCGCCCGTCGCCGCCGCCGCGTCCGCCGCGAGGCGGGTCAGGTCCGGGAGCGCGTGGGAGCGGCGCTGGAGGGACTGGGCGCGGGCGCGGTAGGTGCGGTCCTCCAGGACGGTGCGTACGGCCGCGGTCAGCGACGCGCGCGTGACGTCCTGGACGTCGATCCGGCGGCCGGCGCCGATCTCCTGCAGCCGGGCGGCGTTGTACGACTGCTCGGCGAAGAGCGGTACGGCGACCACGGGGACGCCGGCCGCCAGCGCCTCCCGGGTCCCGTTGAAGCCGGCGTGTGTGAGGAACACATCGCTGGACTGCAGGAGCAGTTCCTGCTGGACGAACGAGGTGAGGTGGACGTTGTCGGCGCGGGCGCCCTGCCACTCCCGCGGGTCGGTGCCCGCGCCGAGCGCGACGACACCGGTGACCGGCAGGTCCCCGAGCGTCTCGATGATGGTGTCGAGGAGGGGCAGGACTCCGCCGCCGGGAAAGTGGGTGGCGTTCGAGCCCAGCGTGGCGAGGACGAGCGGGCGGTCGGCGGGCAGCCGGGCGATCTCGGGGTCGAGGGGCGCCCCGCCCGCAGGCATCGGCAGGCGGTAGTAGTGGGCGCTCGGCAGGCGGCTCGCCTCGGGGTAGAACTCCTCCGGTACGACGCCGGCACGGAAGGCACGGAAGACGTGCCAGGGGTCGGTGATGGAGCTGAGGCCCAGGTCGGCGCGGTGCTTGTTGAGCTCTTCGGTGACGGCGGGGTGGTCGTACGGCGCCATCGGGGCGATGTCCAGCGCGCCGTGCGGGATGCCGAGCCGCTCGCCCGCCAGATAGCCGCCGAACTCGGTGGACTCGTGCAGGATCAGGTCGGGGCGCCAGTCCCGGGCCACGTCGATGAGGTCGTGCGCCGAGGGGCCGGCCAGCTTTCCGACGAAGGCGGAGGCAAAGAAGTCCGGGTCCAACTCGATGGTGACGGAGCCGAATTGGCGCATGGCCGCGGGCGGACGGACATCGCCCCGCTGCAGTACGTCCGCCATTCCCTCGACGTTCGGCAGCCGCAGCGCGGTCAGCCCGCGCTTCTCGATGTGCTCCGCGACAGCGTTGCCGGTGGCGACGGCCACCTCGTGGCCCGCCTGCCGGGCGCTCTCGGCCGCCGGCAGCACCAGCGGTGCGAGGTGCGAGTAACTCGCCTGGGCGGTGAACAGGATGCGCATGGCGCTTCGCTCCCTCGGATGCCGCGCGGCCGCCACAGGGGCGCGCGCAGCTGGGACTCGGGAAAATCAACAACTGTTGAACAGCCTATCCGTCCCGGTTCCGCGCCATCCGGGCGGGTCATCCGGATGAGCCATCCGGGCGGGT
>NZ_NHSG01000167.1:0-4140 GCF_020024005.1 Streptomyces purpurogeneiscleroticus | reverse complement strand
TGCAGGACCACCCGTTCTTGCGGGTGGAGGGATCTCCGAGCCCCCGAGATCGTTGTCCGGGCCCACAGACGGCCGGAGATCCGCCGAGTCTGCGGCGACATGCGGTTCTTCCGGCCCCGCCCTCCCGGACTTGTCCCGCCGGGAACATCCCGCGCTCCCGGCGGCCGGTGACGGGCGAAACAAGCGCCAGGAGACGGGGACGGGGAGCCACGCCTTCTCGCGCAAGGTCGCCGCCGGAGCCGACTCACGTACCCGGCGGCGACCCCTCGCCGTCTCTTTTTCTTTTTCTCCGGGCAGCGCCCGGGATTCGCTGTTCGGCGCGCTACGCCATTCGATTGAATGGTCAAGCGTCGCGGCGTGACGGGGCAGCGTAAGGGCGTCCGTGAATTGCCGCGACAGATGGTCCGGCGGATTGCGCCAGTGGAGTTATTCGCAAGTCTGAGCGAGCGCCCAATGGGGTGGGACTGTAATCATTCTTATGTCCCATTTCTGCGCAGAAGGAGAGAACCATGCGCAAGTTCATCGGACGCTTCGCCGCCACCGCCGCGCTCACCGCAGCAGCGGTCGTCCCGCTGTCCGGAGTGGCCTCGGCGGCCCAGACGCCGACCGCCGCACCGACGTCCGCGTCGGCGGCCGGTCCCTGTGGGTGGGGTTGGGGATACGACTGCTGGGGCTGGCACCACCACGACCACAACCTGATCAACATCGACCTCGGCCTCGGGATCCTCTGACGGGTCCGTGAGCCGACGGGAAAGGGCTGCCGGTCCCACGGGACCGGCAGCGCAGAAAGAAGGAAGGGCCCCGCAGAAGCGGGGCCCTTCCTTCCTGCCTGCTGCCGCGAACGTCAGTCGTTGACGCAGGTGTTGCCGAAGGCGGGGTTCAGCAGACCGATGATGTTGATGGAGTTGCCGCAGACGTTCACGGGCACGTGGACCGGAACCTGAATGGGGTTGCCGGAGATCACGCCGGGTGAATTGTTCGCACCGGCGCTGGCACCACTGTCGGCCATCGCGGAACCGGAAGCGGCACCCGCAGCGAGGCCGGCAGCGGCCAGAACCATAGCGGCCTTGTGGGCAGTCTTCATGGGGAGTCCCTCCAGGGATGGTTACCGCGGCTCCGGACGGGCGCCGCACCGTGCTGAACGCAGATCCGGTCCATCGGCTACGGGCAGTCGCCGATAAACCTTCGATCGGCTCAATGCGCTGAATGTGCAGGAGCGACCGGCTGCATTCCGAATTCTGGTGGGTATTGAACGCCGGACTGCGTACCGGCCGCACGAGCCGCTTTCGGCGTGTTGCGATCCGTACACCCGATCCGTACATCTGATCAGTGGTTCACCCGGCCGGGGCCGCACCCGTCGGGCTGTTGATGCGTTGATCGGTCTGTTAGCCCAACTGGGCGACGGAAACCAAAGCCGACGTTACTGTCCGCTGTTCAGTGAAGAGGTACTGCTATGTCGCGCGTTGCCAAGACCGCCCTGCTCTCCGCCGTGGCCGGAGCCGCGGTCCTCGGTGCTTCCGGTATGGCGTTCGCCACCACCGGCGCGGGCGCGTTCGGCGCCGCCGAGAACTCCCCGGGTGTCGGGTCCGGAAATCTCGTTCAGGCTCCGGTGCACGTCCCCGTGAACGCCTGCGGCAACACCGTCACCGTGATCGGCGCGCTCAACCCGGTCTTCGGCAACGACTGCGTCAACCACTGACGGGAGTGCCCGCCATGGGCCGGTGACCGTTTTCCCACGGCGCGGTGGTCGGATGTCCTTCGGGGCGTCAGGCCGCCGCGCCGTTGCGCGTTCATTCGAGTGACAGCACGCAACCAAACTCCCCGGAACACGTTGACCAGTTCGCTCCGACTACGGGCATTCCGTATTGAGAAGGGTGAATCGTGTTCAAGAAGGTTCTTGCCACGGGTGCCGTGGCGGCGTCCATTGTGGGCATGTCGGCGGCAGTGGCCCCCCAGGCGCTGGCGCTCGGTGACGACGGCGGTGCCACCAACCTGAGCGGCAACGGTGCTTCGTCGTCGTTCGGTAACCAGACGACGGCCGGCAACATGAGCACGCAGCTCGGCCTGGTCCAGGGCACGCTGAACAAGCCCTGCGTCGGTCTGCCGCTCAAGGCAAACATCGGTTCGCTCATCGGTCTCATCCCGATCACGATCCAGGACATCAACGTGCTGGCGAACCCGCAGAACCAGCAGTGCACCGACAACTCCAGCCAGAACAAGGGCGACGAGCCCCTGTCGCACATCGTGGACGGAGTTCCGATCCTGTCGGCGAACGGCACCGGCAACGGCTGATCACCACCGGCCACGAAGGCCCGGACCGCCTGTCCTCTCCTCCTGGGCGGTCCGGGCCTTCGCGCGTTCCCGAAAAGGCCGCCGCGTGCCCGAAGTCTGCCGCGTCCCGAAAAGGCCCCCCGCGTGGCCGGAAAGCCATCGCCGGGCGGCCGGACCGGCCTTATCGGGGCCGCGTTGCGGACGCGTCGCGTATTGGCGGGGCGACGAGCGGAAATTCCTACAAACATTACTTCAGGCCGAGTCGTTGGGTCATTAGAGGGTGTTCTGAGGAAAATTCCAGCAGTGGGGTTTCGATTCCCCCGGGTGCTCGTTACCAGACACGGCAGCGTTGTTACGGGCGATCGGGATAGCGCTCGTGCGGCACGAAGGTCGTGACCGTTACGAACTCCGCTGCAGAAAGGGCTGAAAGTGAAGTACACGAAGGTCGCCGCGGTCGCCGCTGGAACGCTGATGGCAGCGGGGACCGCCGCGCCGGCGTTCGCCGACTCGGGTGCCAGCGGTGCCGCCAACAACTCTCCGGGTGTGATCTCCGGCAATGTTCTGCAGGTTCCGGTTCACGTTCCGGTGAACGTCTGCGGCAACACGATCGACATCATCGGCCTGCTGAACCCCGCCTTCGGCAACACCTGCGTCAACGACTGACGTCCGCGACGTACGCAGTTGTGAGTTCGACCCGGACGGCCTCGGGACGCATGCCATGCGCCCCGGGGCCGCCTTGTAGTTACGGGCGTACGGGCAGCAGCCCTACGCGACGGCAAGCGAAGACAGGAAGACCAATGCGACAGGTCCTGGCAAAGGGTCTCCTCGCCGCCGCGGCCACCACGGGTGTGCTCGGGGTGACCGGAGGCACCGCGTTCGCGGACGCGGGAGCGAGCGGTGAGAGCGCGAACTCCCCGGGAGTGCTCTCCGGGAACAACGTCCAAGCACCGGTGGAGGTCCCCGCGAACATCTGCGGGAACAGCGCGGACGTCGTCGGGGCGCTCAACCCCTCCTTCGGCAACGGCTGTGCCAGTGACGGAGGCGGCGCCGGTGACCAGCCGCAGGGCGGGCAGCAGCGCACCGCCGAGGACGGCGCGCAGGACGGCGGGCAGGAGCCGGGAGCGGGCGCAGGAGAAGGCGCAGGAGAGGGCGCGGGCGCGGCCGGCTCGGCACAGAACTCACCGGGCGTGGGCTCCGGCAACGCCGCCAAGGCCCCCGTCGACGTCCCGGTGAACGCCTGCGGCAACTCCGCGGACATCGTCGGCCTGCTGAACCCCGTCTTCGGCAACCACTGCGACGGGTCGTCGAACGAGCAGGAGCAGGCCGACGACTCCGTACCGGACCATGTGGCGCCCGACGCGCCCGGGCCGGCCGGACCGGGGGACCCGCGCGCCGGCGAGGCGGGCGGTCCGGGGGACCCGGTGACGCAGCTGGCCCACACCGGTACCCAGCAGATCGGCGTCGCGGCCGGTACCGGCGCCGCGCTGGTGCTCGGCGGGGCGATCCTGTATCGCCGCGCGCGCCCGGCCAGGCGCTGACGAGAGAAATTCAGATTTCCTTATGGACGGATGTGCGGGATTCCGGGAAGCGGGCGAACGGAAACGCTGTGAAAGCCGCCGGAATTCCCGTCGTTCGGGTGGCGCGGGAAAAAGGAGCGGGCCCGCAGTTTCCGTGTGCGGACCGGGTCGTTACCCATGACGACAGCGGCGGAACGTACGGCACGCCACACTGCCTGCGCGACGCGCAGGGCGTCCTCGTCGCCCGCGCCGCTGCGGAAAGGAACGCTGAAGATGAAGCTTGCGAAGACCGCGGCGATCCTCGCCGGCTCGGTGGTGGCGCTGGGGGCCGCGTCCCCCGCGTTCGCCGCCC
>NZ_NHSG01000166.1:0-6893 GCF_020024005.1 Streptomyces purpurogeneiscleroticus | reverse complement strand
GCCTGGACCAAGCTCGCGGCCGGGCAGCGCGAGCGCCTGGAGCAGCTCGGCATCGGCCCGCTCCCCGCACCCAAGACGGCGGCCGTCAAGGGCCGCCAGGGGACCTCTGAAGCCTTCGAGCGGGGTGCTGCGGCCTTGCGGCAGTATAAGGCGCGTACGGGCTCTGTGACCGCCCCCAGGGCCCATGTGGAGGTACTGGAAGACGGTACCGAGGTGAAGCTCGGCATCTGGCTGTCCAACACCAAGAGCCGGCGCGCCAAGCTCACCACGGACCAGCTCGCCCAGCTCGCCGACCTCGGGCTGGACTGGGCGTAGAGGTGGAACGCAAGAGTTAGGACTGGTCGCCATTCGCACCTATGGCGATCTTATGAGTATGTATTGATCCAGTTAGGTGCTGTCTCTAGAGTGACGGCATCGTGACAGAGAAGATGCCCCACTCAGCGGCTGGCCAGATGCTGGGCTACCTCTACCAGTGCGAGTGGGCGTTGGTGGAGCTGGCGCAGCGGTGGTTCAAAGACCCAGAGGCCGCACTGCGCATGGAGATGCTGGACGACATTGACCTGCTGCACGGGTCAGTGCCTGTCGAGCTTGTGCAGTCGAAGCATCATGGCGGCCAGGGAGAGATCGGCTCGACCAGTGCTGATCTGTGGCGTTCAGTCAATTCCTGGTGCGATGCCTTGGAGATCCTCGGAGATGCGCCATTGCCGCTGCTCCGTTTGGTCACCACTCAACAGGTCGCTGCCGGGAGTCTCTTGGAGAAACTGCGGGCCGATCCGCAGACGCGCGATGTAGCCGCAGCTCTAGCAGCTCTCGAGGAGCTCGCTGGTGATGCCGAGGGTCCAAAGACGACCCGCCCTTGGCGGGAGCGCTTCCTCCGGTGCACTCCAGTGGTCCGGGAAGCTCTGGTGGGCCAGATCGTCGTGGACGATCTGGCGCCTCGAGTGTCAGAGGTGGACTCTAAGCTCCGTGAAGTGATCGGCGTATGGAAAACGGATCAGAGCCAGAGCCAGGAGATCCTGGAGGAGCTGAAAGGCTGGTGGTGGGGGGTCTCCAAAGAGATGCTCGACCGCTCCAACCCTAGCCGGAGGGCAACTGTTTCCGCCGAGGAACTGCGCACGAAGATCGACTACGTGATGAGCAAGTACGCGCAGACTTCGCTGCCCATCAGCGACCGGCTGGAACGGCTCACCGAGGACGAGGTGGCCCGGTACCAGGACCGCGTCTTCGTTGCCCAGCTCCAGTTCCTGAAACTGGGGCGCCGGAGCATCCGATTCCATCTCGGCGAGTATCACCACGCGTGGGCCCATCGATCCCGCTGGCTCCACCGTCACTACGTCGCCCAGAGCGAACTCGACCAGTTCGAAGCAGATCTCCGGCGTGAATGGGAGCAGGTGTTCTCCAAACGCGCTGACGCCTTCGATGCCGGCGAGTACGGAGCCGATGCGGTAAAGGCCGGTGTGGACATTCTGGACAAGGCCATGGCTGCTGTAGAGACACTGCGGCTGCGGCCGCAGGTGGAGAAGCGGTGGGTCGCCCGCGGCACGCTTCACGCTCTGGCCGATCTGGCTACGCAGGACGACAACCCAGTGGGCTGGCATCCCGATTTCGAGAACCTGCTGTCCCGGTCGTCCGATACTGCTGACGGGGAGGAATAGCCATGTCGGCTCCCGCGCGTCAGCTCCCTGAAGCAGCGGCGCTGTTCAATCCCGCCTTCGGCGCGTATGTACTGGCGCACTGCGTAGCGGCCCACATGGCCTCAGGCCCCAGTCTTCCTCTCCCTTTGCCAAGCAGCTTCCTGGTCCTTCCCCTGGTGCTCCCGCCAGACTGCCGCGCTGCTCTCCCGAGAGACGTCCGCACGCCGCTGGCCAGCTGGCTGGCCGACAATCCGATCCAGCGCGCGTCATACCCGCACCGCGCCGCCTCGCTTACTGATTACACCCGTGCGTCCCAGCGGTTCGGCGTCCGACACCGCGTGTTGACGGTGCACTCCAGCGGCCTCGCAGTGACCAGACAGCCCAGGCGTCCCAACGCGAACAGTCATGGAGCGGAGCTCGTCGACTGCACACGCGCTGCGGCCCTCGTCGGCCGCTGGCTTGCAGCGACATCACCTGCCACCGCATTCGCCCTGCTCGGGGTCCGCCCCTAGCTCTCCAAGGAAGCCACCTCAGCATGCATCTGCTCGCTCTGGCCCTGTATCACCGTGATGGCAGGCAAGCACCGCGCACCATCACCTTCAAACCCGGAGCCTTGAACATCCTCACGGGAGAGTCCGAGACCGGAAAGTCGGCAGTCCTCGACATCATCGAGTACTGCTTGGGACGGCAACACATTTCTCTGCCAGAGGGTGTGATCACTCAGACGGTGGGCTGGTACGCCCTGCTCGTACAGATCGGCTCGACCCGCCTGCTACTGGGCCGGCCCCGCCCAGCGGGAGCCTCTACCAACAAGGCCATGCTGCTCATCGGCGACCACACGCTTGAGCTGCCGGCAGGCGACCGCATGAGAGCGAATGCCGACACGGACGCGCTGCGCGCAGAGCTCAGCGCCCGCCTGGGCATCGACGACTTCCGCTTCGAACCTCCGGCGGGCGCCGAACGCTACGCCTTCAATGTCTCTATTGCCCAGGCCGTCTACATGTGCCTGCAAAAGCAGACCGAGATCGCCAACCAGCAGCTGCTGTTCCATCGCCAGTCCGAGCCCGGCATGGCGCAGATGATGAAGGACACGCTGCCGTACTTTCTCGGTGCGGCCGGACCGGAACAGGCCGCACGCCAACGACAGCTCGCGGAGGCCACCCGGGCCCTGCGGCGCGTCCAGCGACAGATTGATGAGAGCCAGCGCGACAACGAATCCACGAACGCCGCCCTGCAGGGCCTGGCCCGCCTCGCCCAGGAGGCAGGGATGGTCCAGGCTGTGCCCGATCGCGCATCGGCAGCCGAACTGAACGTCCTGCTGCGCGAGGCTGCGGACACAGTTGCTGATCCGTCGACGCCTCCGACGTTCGGCGAAGACGGGATGCAAGAACGACTGGCTGCGGAGCGACAGGCTCTGCGGGAACAACTTCACGATCTCAACGAAGCCGGTGCCCTTCTCGACTCGTGGCAGCAACAGAGTCATGCCTTCACTGGGGAACTCCACACCCAGCTCGGTCGCCTCACGTCTCTTCAACTCCTCAGCACAGAAGACGCAGGGGCGCCCGAGGTCTGTCCTCTGTGCAATCAGGCCCTGGAAGAGCCCGACCCCAACATCGAGCAGCTCAACGACCTCACACGCCGTCTCCAGCACGAGCTGACCGACGCAGAAGCACTACAGCCATCGCGGACCCGTCACCGCCAGGAACTCAACGAGCAGATCGCAGACGTCCGCAGGCGCCTCCAGGCCAATGCGTCAGCACTACAGGCCCTGCAGGCCAGTAATCGCCGTCTCCAGGAGATCAATGACCAGCACGCGCGGCAGGCTCACGTGCAAGGGCGAATTCTCCAGGAATTGCAACGAACTACGTCGCAGTCGTCAGACGAATCTGGATCGCTGCGCCGTCAGGCGGCTCGTATGCAGGAGCGGATCGCAGAGCTGCAGGAACTGGTCGATGCCGACGACGTGAGAGCGGAAACGGAAAGCCGTCTCAGCCGTATCGCGCTGGACATGACGGACTGGGCTCGCGAGCTGGATCTCGAGCATGCGGGCGAGGCTGAAGAAGTACGTATCAGCCTCTCTCTCCTCAACGTTGTCCTGCGCACTGAAACCAGTCGTATCCCCCTCACCCGCATCGGCAGCGCGAAGAACTGGATCGGGTATCACCTCGTCGCGCACCTGGCCCTGCACACCTACCTACTCAAACACCATCGTCCCGTCCCGCACTTCATCATGTTCGACCAGCCCACCCAGGCCTTCTTCCCTGAAGAGGTCCATGACGTGGGCGCTCTTACGGACGCCGATTGGGAAGCAGTCCGCAGCTACTTCTCCCTCATGCGAGACGTCGTCAACCGCAACGGCCAGGGGCTGCAGATCATCGTCTGCGATCACGTGAACCTGCGAGACGATTGGTTCCGCGACGCCGTCATCGAAAACTGGCGCCAAGGCAAAGCCCTGATCCCCACCGACTGGATCACCAAGGCATAGACCTGCCCGCAGCTCTCGCATTTGCCGTGGGCTTAGTAGCTCAGAATCCTCTGTGGTCTCTCGAGAATGACGGATTGCGCTCATTGGGCCCAGCCGATGTGAGAGACATGGCAGCGCAGACGGCCGTTGAGGAAGGCGCGGCCGGCAGAGTGGCCGAGGCTGGGGAGTGTACGTGGGGAAGATAGGCGATGGCATTGAGCGAGCGCTGATGACGCGCCCGGTGCCTACGGGCGCCTCGGCAGTGCGGTTTTTGATGAGAGAGGAGAAGGGTTCTACGAAGCACGTGGCGCGTCTTGTGGGAGTTTCACAGCGCACCGTGCAGCGATGGGTCACTGATCGGCCGGAAATGCGACGGCGTCCCAGCGCAGCGCACATGGAGAGGATCAATGAGGTCGTCCGGGCACGCTGGCAGCCCCGGGTCCGCGCGCGCCAGCGCGCCCGGGCGGAAGCCGACGGCTTCGTCATCCACACCAGGGCGCGATTCGGGTTCGCCGCACAGGCAGGGTCCTCGGACGATCCGCGGGTGCGGCGGATAACCCAGCACCTGCTGGGAGAGGTGGCCCGGGAGCTGTTCGCCGCTCGGGATGCCGGCGCGGGCGAGCAGCAGCAGATGGTGATCCTGGCCCGCGCGCTGGGGCACGCTTACTTTCGCGAATGGGGCCGCCGCGCCCACGGTCTGCGCGTCGCTTTCAGCGACATTGAGTTCGCCGACTTCTCGATCGGCTGAGTCTGCCCTGTCGAACGAACGCGTCAGGGTGTTCAGCGTCGCGAGGGCCCGACGCGACTGGTCGGCATCGCTTCGTACCTCTCAGCTTCCTGCCGCTCGCACCAGTCCCACTCCACACGCCCGACCGGGCCTTGGCGGCGGGCCGCGGGCGGCTGGGGCGGACGCAGTCTGGCCGTCTCCGCCACGCGCAGCAAGTGCGCACGGTCACCTGGCGCGGCGAGCAGTTCCTGGTCCTCGCCGGAGACGAGTCGGGTAAAGCAGGCCGCGGCCCGCAGGAAGATGCCCGCCCAGGGCGGTACGGGATAGGCGGCGCAGCCGTCGGTGTAGCGGGCGCGGTCGTGCAGGGCGAGCGTGGCCGCGGCGTCGTCGTAGTCACCGAGTCGTGCGGTGGCGAGTTGCTGGAGGGAGGCGCCGGTGAACAGCGCGGTGGCGACGGCCGCGGCTAAGCGAGGATGTGCGGTTGCTGTGTGAAGCCGGTGTGCGACTCGCTGGGCGGTGGGCGGGGTGAGTGGAGCGGGCGGTGTGCGGTGCCGCCAGACGATCGGCGGTGGCGTGCACGGGTCAGCGCAGGGGCGGGGGCTGTCGTAGGAGACGAGGCGGTCCAGTGCGGGCAGGGTGAGCCACCGGCTGGCCGGCCAGGCGGGCTCGTCTGCAGGTGGGGGTTCGGCGATAGGCGTGCCGTAGTAGTGGCGGCGGGCAGCCTCGAAGTTGGCGGTGACGGAGTAGTCGGCCGTGTGCAGGGCCTGGTGCAGAGCGGCGGGAAGGTGAGGGCGGTGGCAGACCAGGGTCAGGTGGATACCGGTGAGGGCATGTAGCTGCAGGAGGCGCAGCGTGCGGCGGGCGGTGAAGCGGTGGGCGCGCAGGACGGTCAGCCGGGTCACGGGCAGGGCGGCCATCCAGGCAGTGGCTGCTTGCCAGGCAGGCTGACGGCCGCCGGGAAAGCGGCCCGGGAGTAGGGGCGGTTTGCCCAGGGCGGCGAGAAGGTCGTGAACGAGGCCGGTCTCGCTGGTGGTGCCCGGGCCGGGGTGCAGGGGATCCGTCCGGACGGCGGATGGTGGGCGGCCAGGGCGGTGTGCGTGTGCAGCGCATCGTCGTGACGGTCGAGAACCACGGTGACGGGCGACAGCGGCGGGACGGGAGGCATGGGCAGTGTGTTCAGGCGAGGCGACTGAAGGCCCAGCGCAGCAGCTCCTGGTCCACGCGGACGCGGCCGGTGCGGGCCAGGGCGGTGCGGGTGTGGGCGGTCAGTTGGGCCCAGGCGCGGAAGTTGCCGTGCGCGGCATGGCTGTCAGCGAACGTGATGTCCTCGGGATCGGCATCGGCCCAGATCAGGTGGAACAGGGGGATGACGTCGAGGACCTCGGTGGGGGTGAGGCGGGTGAAGTGCTGCCAGATGAAGATGCGGGAGGAGAGCATCGGTTCGCGGCGCAGCACGGTGTGGCAGCCCTCGCCGCCGACGAAGATGATCGCGAGCTGGGTGGCTGGTTCGTCCCACAGGTAGCGGAAGTATTCGAATGCCTCCCCGTTGAGCCACTGGGCCTCATCCACGAGGAAGGTGCGGGGGCGTTCGGCCAGGGCGGTCTTCAGCAGGCGGTCGAATTCGCTGGGGTGGCGTGGCGGTTCCCCGGCCAGGTCGAGGGCGGTGAACAGTTCGTAGCGCACCGCGCGGGCGGTGGGCCGGGCTCGGAAGGTGATCTTGCGGACGTCTTCGCCGGGTTCGAGTTCTTGCAGGCAGGTGTTGACTGCGAGGGTCTTGCCGTGGCCGGCGCCGCCGTGGATGCACATCATGGCGCGGGCGGCGACGGTGTCGGTGATGTTCTCCCGGGCGGTGAGCAGGGCGCGGGTGGTGACGACGGCTGCGTCGGGCAGGTCGACGTACTGGTAGGTGGCCGCGGTCACGAGGCATCTCCGTCTTCGTCGGTGGTGGGAGGTGCGGCCCGCCCGCCGGAGCCATCCGGGGCGGAAGCGCCGTCACTGCCGGACGGGTGCCGGGCGGGCCGACCTGGCGTGGTCAGCGCGGCCAGGGAAGCGGGGGTGCGCCATCCGG
>NZ_NHSG01000165.1:0-18229 GCF_020024005.1 Streptomyces purpurogeneiscleroticus | reverse complement strand
GTGGCCGGGCCGGAGGGCTTTGCGGCGTCGGGCGGCGTGGTGGCCGCGGCCGAGGCGAGGCGGGTGTAGAGGCCGGCCGCGGCGGCCACCAGCGCCGCGCCCAGCAGCCAGCCGGCCAGTACGTCGGAGAGCCAGTGCACACCGAGGTACAGCCGGGTGCAGCCGACGCCGAGCACGGAAACGAGGGCCAGTACGGCCACCACCCGGCGCCACACCACGGGCGCGCCGCGCTCGGCCAGTACCCACAGCGCCAGCCCGCCCGCGACCGCGGCGGTCATCGCGTGTCCCGACGGGAACGAGGCGTAGTGCGCGGAGTCGACCGGGTCCGGCCAGACCGGGCGCGGCCGGTCCAGCAGGGCCTTGACGCCCTGCTGGAGCAGCGTGCCGACGACGGACGTGGCCGCCACCCACGCGGCGAGGACGCGCACCCCGCGCCACACCAGCCAACCCACGAACACCACCAGCACCGCACGCATCGTCCAGGGGTCCCAGACCCAGTCGGTGAGGATGCGGTTCGCCTGTGTCCAGTCCGGTGACGCGCGCGCCATCTCGTGCAGGTCTCCGGCGATGGTCCGGTCCGTGTGTGCCAGTGGTGCCCAGCGGACGGCCACGAGAATGCCGAGCGCCACGGCCGCGGCGGCGAGCCACCCCGCCGTGCACAGCGCCCGCGCGCCTGCCGTGGTGCCGGGCGGCGTGGCCGTCCCGGGTGCGCTGTCGGTGCCGGAGGATGACGGAGTACCCATACTCCGATCCTGGCCGAACCACCCCGGCCCCGGCCACCTCTCAGCTGCACCGATGTCGCGTACCGGACGACGTCCGGACCGTGCGGCCGTCAGGTGAGGGCGCTCAGCCCCGGTACGAAAGTGATCAGCAGGGGGACGACCGGCACCAGGGCGGCCACGGCGGTCATGCCGAGCCGGCGGACCGGCGTGAGGCGGGCGGCCGGGGCGAGCAGCCGGTCGACCCGCGCGGGAACCTGCGCGCACTGCGCCGGGCAGGGGCCGAAAACGCCGCGATCCTCGTTCAGTTCGACCAGCGCCAGGGCGGTCGTCAGCCGTCCGAAGCGGCGCGACGCCATGTCGTCGGCGCACAGTTCGACGAGCCGGTGCACCTGGTCCTGGAACGCCGCGAAGACCGGCACCTGCGGGAACCCCACGGCCAGCGCCGTCGCGCAGTGCAGCAGCAGATGGTGGCGCGCCCGGGCGTGGCCCTTCTCGTGCGCGATCACCGCGTCGAGCTGATCGCCGTTCAGGCGGCGCAGCGCGGCCGTGGTGACGACCAGCTGGGGCGAGAGGCCGGGCAGCCACCACGCCTCGGCGCGGTCGCCCTCCAGCACCACGAGCGGCTCGTCGGTCCGCTCCTCGCCGGGCAGCAGCGGCGAGCGCAGCGCCACGTCGGCGCGGCGCTGCTTGCGGCGCGCACGGGATGCCCGCACCTCCCGCGTCAGCACGACGGCGGTCCACGCGCCGCCGCACGCGAGGAGGACGGCCAGCGGGGCCGCCCAGAAGCCGTAGGCGCCGAGCGCGTACGCCTCGATGACGGCGTGCGGGGCGAGCGCGAAGACGTTGCCCCGCACCGCCTCCCAGGCCGCCGCGGCGCTCAGGGCCATGGCCAGCACACAGCACAGCAGCACACCGGCGACCACGCACTGCCAGACCCACAGGGCGAGCACCGGCTCGCGGTCGGGCCAGTCCGCGCGGGCCATCAGGCGCGGCGCCATTGCCGCCGCCAGCGCGCCGAGGAGGATCAGCGCGAAGGGGACCATCATGGCCGTCACCTTATGGCGGGAGGCTACTGGGAGGTACGGTCTCGCCGCGGAAGTGACGCATGACACCGACGGATGAGGTGTGAGGCGCTCAGGCGTGCTCAGTACCGGTGACCGGCCCCTGGCCCTGCCACTTACCCGGTTCTGCCCCTCACACCGTCAGCAGCATCGTGAACATGCCGACGCTCATGGCCGTGCGGCAGGCGTTCAGCAACTCGGGGCGCGGCACGGCGGGCGGGCCGCTGGCGGGGACCACGGCGGGGGCCGGTATCAGGCGTATGCCGGACGCGACGGCGTGCACCGCGAAGTACGCGAGCAGCAGGCCCGTCAGCACGGGTATCCCGCCCGCACCGCCGTGGGCAGCATGGCCCGCGTGCCCGGCACCGGCCTGCGCCGTCGTCATCACCAGCGCCATGTACACCATGGCGAGCGAGCCCACCGCGTGATGCGGATGGCGGGCGGCGAGGGCCCAGAGGCCGGTCGCCCCGAAGGCCGCCACGAAGGCCCACGCCGACCAGCCGGGCACCGGCACGACGGCGGCCGGCAGCGCCATCGCCGCCATGCCCAGCGCCATCAGCCCCTCGCCGCGCGCCTGCCCGCGCCGGGCCGGATCCCGCTCCGCCCCCGCGCGCGAGCGTATGAGGCAGTACGCGCTCGCCGCTGCGCACAGCGCCACCAGCAGCCAGCCGGCCATCGTCGGTCCCTGCACGGCGTACCTCCCCCTGGAGCACGTACGCGAACGATCTCTTCCGCTCGCAGGATGCCCGCCGGGGTCCCGCTTCACGGGAGCGCACAGGCGCACGAGGGAGCGCGTGTGCGATTACCGCGCGAATCCCGTGCGAGGACCTCCGAGGTCCGCCGCTCAGATCCCCGGCCGGTACCGCAGCGGATGGTCCGCCGGGACCTCCGTGAGGACGATCCGGTGGCCGTCCGGGTCGGCGATCCACATCTCGATCAGCCCCCACGGCTCCTTGACCGGCGGCCGCAGGATCTCCACGCCGTGCGCCGCCAGTTCCTCGTGGGCCGCCGCCGCGTCCGCGACCTGGAGCCACAGCTGGAGCGTCGCCGTGGGCGGCTGCTCGGAGCGGCCCGAGACCTCCAGGAAGCCGCCGCCCAGGAAGTACACGACGCCGCGTTCGGGCCCCGTGCCGAACTCCCGGTACACCGGGAGGCCCAGCGCCTTTCCGTAGAACTCCCGCGACCGCTCGGGGTCGGCCGGCCGCACCAGCACTCTGCTGCTCAGTACCTGCACCATGCCAAGGACCCTACGGGCTGCCGGGCTTCCGGAACACCGCGACGTGCGGCCCGGCGCCCTTGTTAGCCTCGTGCCCGCCGGCCCCGCCCGCCCGAGAGGACCACTGCCCGCCATGGCCACCACGCCCGCACCCGAGCTGACCTTCCGCGCCGCCACCGCCTCCGACGTCCCCGCGCTCGTCGAGCTCATCGAGTCGGCGTATCGGGGGGACGCCAGCCGGGCGGGCTGGACCACGGAGGCGGACCTGCTGGCGGGGCAGCGCACGGACCCCGAGGGCGTCGCCGCGGTGGTCGCCGCCGAGGGCAGCCGGCTCCTGGTGGCCGAGCGGGACGGCGAGCCGATCGCCTGCTGCCAGCTGGAACACCGCGGTGAGCACGCCTACTTCGGCATGTTCGCGGTGCGCCCCGCGCTCCAGGGCGCCGGCCTGGGCAAGGTGATCATCGCCGAGGCCGAGCGCACCGTACGCGCCGAGTGGGGCGCCCGCGAGATGCACATGACGGTCATCCGGCAGCGCGCCGAGCTGATCGCCTGGTACGAGCGCCGCGGCTACGCGCGCACCGGCCGGATGACCCCCTTCCCGTACGGCGACGAGCGCTTCGGCATCCCGCAGCGCGACGACCTGGAATTCGAGCTGCTGGTGAAGAAGCTGGCCTGAAAGCCGGCCTGCCGGTAAAAACCGGGCGCTCCGTACGGGGCTCGGCGGTCACGCCGTGAAGCGCGTCGCCCGGCGGATCTCCGGGAAGTCGGTGACCACGCCGTCCAGGCCCATCCCGCGGGCGATCCGCAGCTGGTCGTGGGTGTTCACGGTCCAGGCGAGCACCCGCAGGTCGGCCGCGTGCGCGCGCTCGACCAGCTCCAGGGTGAGCCGGCGGATGTTCAGCGAGATGTACTCCGCACCCACGGTGCGCGCCCGGTCCACCACGTCCATGCCGTACCGGCTCGCCACCAGGCCCGTGCGGACGCCCGGCAGCAGCGTGCGGACGGCCGCCAGCGCCTCGTCGTGGAAGGAGATCACGTCGACCCGGTCGACGAGGTCCCGCTCGCGCAGCACGTCGGCCAGCGCCCGGGCCGCCGCCACGTCCTTGATCTCGGCCTGCAGCGGTGCCTGCACCGCCTCGACGACCTCTTCGAAGACCGGGATGCGCTCGCCCTTGCCCGCGTCCATCTCGCGCAGCGCGGCGAGGGTGTGGTCGGCGATGGGCCCGTGTCCGTCGGTCGTGCGGTCCACATCCGCGTCGTGCATGACGACGAGCGCGCCGTCCTTGCTGAGGTGCACGTCCAGCTCGATGAGGTCGAGCCCTTCGTGTTCGGCGCGGCGGAAGGAGCGCAGGGTGTTCTCCGGCTCCACACCCATGACCCCGCGGTGTCCGATGGTCAGGAAGGACAAGGCTGCCTCGCTTCTGTGGCTGTCGGCTGTGGCTGGCGGTACGGCACCGGCCCCGGTGCCGCCGGCCGCCGCTGCCACCGGCTGTGGCACGGCTGCCGGAAACGGCGGCCAGCCTAACGGGCCACGCTGACCACTGAGGGAACGCCGGATGTCGTCGCGGCGTGCCCTGTGCGGGCGCTCGCGACCCGCGGCGGGGCACGGGTACCCGGATCCGCTCACCCGTGCGTGGGCGCGTCCTGCGCGTGCTGACGGCCGCCCAGCCGCTCCAGGTCGGCGAGCATCGCCTCGGCCAGCTCCAGCTCCGCCAAGTGCTGCCGCTCGCTCCAGCCCAGCGCGACGCGTGGGAAATCCCACTCCGGCTCCGGACCGGCGTCGGCCAGCGCCTCCCGTACCTCCCGCAGCCCGGCCCGGGTGCGCTCCCGGTGCCGCTCCACGAGGGCGCGCAGCGTGCCCGGCGCGGCGAGGTGGCCGAGCCAGACGCGCAGGAGGAGCGGGTGCTTGAGGACCGCCGGGCCGCAGTCCCGGGTGCCGTCCGCCCAGACGGCCAGCGCGTCGCGCCCGTCCTCGGTGATCGTGTAGCGGCGCTTGGCCCGTGGTTCGTCCGGGCCCGAGCGCCGGGAGGTGACCAGGCCCAGCTCCTCCAGGCGGCGCAGCTCGGCGTAGATCTGGCTGATGGCCGGCGACCAGTAGAAGAAGCGGAGCGAGGTGTCGGCCCACTTCTTGAGGTCGTAGCCGGTGCGGCCGTCACGGAAGGAGAGCAGCCCGAGCACGGCCCAGGCGGTGACGGGGAGTCGCGGGTACGTGGTGGCCCCCTGGCGGCGGTACGGCGTGCTTGCCCGGCCATCTTCGGGGCGCGGCGGGGGAGCGCGGTCGCAGAGCCCGAACATCTCGCGATCCGGGATGTTCCTGACCGGTCGGTGATCGTACGAACGCCGACTGGTGACCGGATTCGGTCGGTCACCGTACGTACGCCACTCGTATGGCCGGTACGGCAGAAAATGCCGATTCCCGCTACGTCCACAGGAAAAACATCTTCGTTGGTGGGGGTTGCGCAGGATGATTTCCGTTGATCCCTCTTGAGGGACGGGAGTGGCCCGGTTACGGTGTACTCACCGAACGATCTCCTGCCGGAGGGCAGTCATGACGGAAATTCTTTCGCCTGTGAGTGTCCAGGCGGGCACGACGACCGCAGAGCGCGTGGTCGAGCACGCGGCCTGGCCCGTACTGAAGGACGCCATCGAGGCCATCAGGCCCTGGCAGTCCGCGGACGGCTCCATCGACCTCGACGCCGAGGGCGCGCCCGACGCCGCCACGGTCCGGCGCACGGTGGACCGCGCGATAACCGCGATCGAGGAGCTCTCCCCGCTGCTGCCGCACGACGCCGCGTACCACCGCGCGCTCGTCGCCGACCTGCGCCGCTGGGCCGACGGCGGCTTCGCCGTGCCGGACTTCCTGGACTCGCTGCTCGCCTTCCAGCCGGCCCGCGACCGCGAGGACGGCCTGCAGCACCTGGTCGTCTTCCCGATGTACACGCAGAACGGCAACCCGGACCGCAACTTCGAAGCGGTCGTGCTGCGCATGGTCTGGCCCGAGTGGCTCGCGGAGCTGGAGCGCACCCGCTACGACAACCCGCTGTTCTGCGGCATCGCCTTCGAGGACTTCACCGCGGGCTACGACACCAACTCCGCGGTGCTCTTCCCCGAGACCATCGCCGTGCGCGAGGCCCCCGAGCGCTTCAGCTGGGGCGGCATCTTCTGCGACCGCGAGGCCGCGCGCTTCCGCCGGGTCAGCGAGGCTGCCGTGGACGTCCTCGGCATCGACCTCCCGGACGACGTGCGCGCGATGCTCGCCGACCAGGACCGTTGCCAGCAGGCGTTCGTCCTGTGGGACATGGTGCACGACCGCACGCACAGCCACGGTGACCTGCCCTTCGACCCGTTCATGATCAAGCAGCGGCAGCCGTTCTGGATGTACGGCCTGGAGGAGCTGCGCTGCGACCTCACCGCCTTCAAGGAGGCCGTGAAGCTGGAGGCCGAGGGCCTCCCGCAGGCCAGGGACGTCCAGTACGCCGTGATCTTCGACCGGATGTTCCGCTTCCCGGTCACCGGCGACCGCGTGAAGAACTACGACGGCCTCGGCGGCCAGCTGCTCTTCGCGTACCTCCACAAGCACGACGTCGTGCGCTGGACGGACAACACGCTGCACATCGACTGGCAGCGGGCCCCGCTGGTCACCCAGCAGCTGTGCGGCGAGATCGAGAAGCTCTACCGCGACGGCATCGACCGGCCCAAGCTGGTGCACTGGCTCGCCGCGTACGACCTGGTCTCCACCTACCTCGCGCCGCACCCCGGCTCGGTCTGGGCCAAGGGTCCCGACGCCCTGGATCTGAGCCTCCCGCCGCGGAAACTCGTCGACGAGGTGCTTCCGGACGAATTCCCGTTGAGCATGTTCTATGAGGCCCTGCGCAAGAAGCTCCGTGATGTCATCGCCTCCACGAAGGGCATCACGGCCGGCGACGAGGCAGGGGCGGCGGCGTGAGCGCGGACGAGGAGCAGCGGGAGGCCGAGATGATCACTACGACCGGTAACCAGGGCGTACTGGAGGGCGCGGTCGTCGCGGTGGCCGGCGCGGCGGGCCCGGCGGGCCGGGCGGCGCTGCTGCGGCTGGCCGAGGCGGGCGCCACGGTGATCGCCTCGGACGCGGACGCCGCGCGGCTGGCCGAGGCGGTGGACGCCGCACGGTACGCCCACGGCGGCGCGACCGTCATCGGCGACACCGTCGACCTGCTGGACCTGGACGCCACCCGGGACTGGGTGGACCGCACGGAGAAGGAATTCGGCCGGATCGACGGCCTGGTGCACCTCGTGGGCGGCTGGCGCGGCTCCGCGTCCTTCGCGGAGACCGACCTCTCCGACTGGGACCTGCTGGAGAAGCTGCTGATCCGCACCGTCCAGCACACCTCGCTGGCCTTCGAGGGCCCGCTGAAGCGCAGCGGCAACGGCCGCTACCTGCTCATCAGCGCGGCGGGCGCGAGCAAGCCGACGGCCGGGAACGCCGCCTACGCCGCCTCCAAGGCCGCCGCGGAAGCCTGGACGCTCGCGCTGGGCGATGCCTTCCGCAAGGCCGGGGGCGACAGCGGGCCGCACGCGGCGGCTGCCATCCTGGTGGTCAAGGCGCTCGTCAACGACCAGATGCGCGCCGAGCGACCGAACGCGAAATTCGCGGGCTTCACGGACGTGACGGAGCTGGCAGAGGCCATCGTCGGCGTCTGGAACCGGCCCGCCCAGGAAGTGAATGGACAGCGTCTGTGGCTGACCCCCAAGCCGTGAGTGCCGGCAAGACCGACGCGCGGCGCCACCACGACCCCTCGGTACGCGGCTTCGCCAGCGACAACTACGCCGGCACGCACCCCGAGATCCTCGAAGCGCTCGCCCTCGCCAACGGCGGTCACCAGATCGCCTACGGCGGGGACGAGTACACCGAGAATCTCCAGCGCGTCATCCGCAGCCACTTCGGGCAGACCGCGGAGGCGTTCCCCGTCTTCAACGGGACCGGCGCCAACGTCGTCGCCCTCCAGGCCGTGACCGACCGCTGGGGCGCGGTGATCTGCGCCGAGTCCGCGCACATCAACGTCGACGAATGCGGGGCGCCGGAGCGCGTCGGCGGCCTGAAGCTGCTGACCGTCCCCACCCCGGACGGCAAGCTCACCCCCGAGCTCATCGACCGCGAGGCGTACGGCTGGGACGACGAGCACCGGGCCATGCCGCAGGCCGTCTCGATCACGCAGAACACCGAACTCGGCACGGTCTACACCCCCGACGAGATCCGGGCCATCTGCGAGCACGCCCACGAGCGCGGCATGATCGTGCATCTCGACGGCTCCCGGATAGCCAACGCCGCGGCGTCGCTGGACGTTCCCATGCGGGCGTTCACCAACGCCGTGGGCGTGGACATCCTGTCGCTGGGCGGCACGAAGAACGGCGCGATCTTCGGCGAGGCCGTGGTCGTCATCAACCCCGACGCCGTGCGCGCCATGAAGCACCTGCGCAAGCTGTCGATGCAGCTCGCCTCGAAGATGCGCTTCGTGTCCGTGCAGCTGGAGGCGCTGCTCGCCAAGGACCTGTGGCTGCGCAACGCCCGGCACGCCAACACGATGGCGCAGCGGCTGGCCGCCGGGGTGCGCGCGGTCGAGGGCGTGGAGATCTTGTACCCGGTCCAGGCCAACGCCGTCTTCGCGCGGCTGCCGCACGACGTCAGCGAGCGCCTGATGAAGCGGTACCGCTTCTACTTCTGGGACGAGGCGGCCGGCGACGTCCGGTGGATGTGCTCGTTCGACACCACCGTGGAGGACGTGGACGGCTTCGTGGCCGCGCTCCGCGAGGAGATGGGCCGGCCGTAACGGCGGTGGAGGATACGCGACGCGCGGTTCAGTGGGTTGTACTTTTCGGTGCAGCTTGCTGAACCGCGTTCGTGCGTGCTGGAATGCCTGCCATGAGCATCTCCGTCACCGTCTCCGATGACGTCCGGGCGCTGGCGCCCGGCTTCGCGCACCTCGTCGTCGAGGCCCACGACCTGGTCAACGGACCCAGCGACGACGCCAGTTCGGCGCTGCTGGACGAGGCGGCGGCCCGGCTCGCCGCGCGGCTGTGCGGCGCGCCCCCGCAGGACGAGCCGCATATCGCCGCCTGGCGCGCCGCGTACACCGCCTTCGGCGCCAAGCCCTCGCGCACCCGCAACTCCGCCGAGGCGCTGGCCCGGCGCGCCCTGGCCGACGGCGGCCTGCCCCGCGTCAACCGCCTCGTCGACGTCTACAACGCGGTCAGTGTCGCGCACGTCGTCCCGGTCGGCGGCGAGGACCTGAACCGCATCGAGGGCGGCATGCGCCTCGTACGCGCCACGGGGGGCGAGCCCTTCGAAACGGGGGCAGGGGGCGAGACCGTGACCGAGCACCCCGAGCCCGGTGAGGTCGTCTGGCAGGACGGCATCGGCGTCACCTGCCGCCGCTGGAACTGGCGCCAGGGCGTCCGCACCCGCCTCACCGAGGACTCCACCAGTGCGCTGTTCCTGCTGGAGCGGATGGCGCCGATGACGCTGGACGCGCTGGAGGAGGCGGGCGCGGAACTCGCCGAACTGCTGGAGAAGTTCTCCCCGGGCGCGCGCATCGAACTGGGCGAGATCCGCCGCTGAGCCGCGCGCTCACGGGGGCTGCGGGGCGCGCGCCACGGGGATCGCCGGGCCGCGCCCTCCGGGGTCAGCCCGCCGTCCGCGGTGCCGGTGCCGTGCCGCCCAGGTGGGCCGGTACCCACCAGGTGTCGTCCGGGCCCTTGGGGCGTACGGGGTAGGCGCGCTGGGCCGCCTCCAGCAGGTCCTGCACCCGGAGGCGCAGCCGGTCGGTGATCTTGTCGGTCTGCTCCTCGGCGGGCGCCTCGATCGGCTCGCCCACCCGGATGGTGATCGGGAAGTGGTTCCGCCCCAGGTCGCGCTTGTGCCCCTTGGTCCACAGCCGCTGCGTGCCCCACAGCGCCATCGGGATCAGCGGCACGCCGGCCTCCTGGGCCAGCCGGGCCGCGCCGGACTTGAAGTTCTTCAGCGTGAAGGACTCCGAGATGGTGGCCTCGGGGAAGACTCCGATGATCTCGCCGCCGCGCAGCGCGCCCATCGCGTGGCGGTAGGCGTGCACGCCCTGCGAGCGGTCCACGGGGATGTGCTTCATCGCGCGCATCAGCGGCCCGGACACCTTGTGCCGGAAGACCGAGTCCTTCGCCATGAAGCGCACCAGCCGCTTCGCGGGCAGCGCGGCCAGGCCGCAGAAGACGAAGTCCAGGTACCCGATGTGGTTGCTCACCAGCACCGCGCCGCCGCGCCGCGGAATGTTCTCCGCTCCGGCGATGTCGAACTTCAGGTCCAGCGCCTTGAACGCCGTGCGGGCGAAGCCGATGACGGGCGGATAAACGAGCTCTGCCATGGTCGGGGGGTCCCCTTCTGTGCCTGGGGAGGGGCTCTCCCGGCGGGAAGTTACGCAGCCGTAGCTTTGCGGCTTTCGGCAGATCGTGCCCGATGACGGGCGCAGGGGCTACCGTCGGGCCGCTTCGGACCGGGAGATCCTCGTCACGTCCGCGTGTGGTGGATCCCTTCCGCCTACCCCGATAACCGCTGATCAACCGGTCTCCCGCCGCAGACGGTACACCGGCCGGGAATGACCGTCGGCCCGCCTACGCTGACACCGGAGGCACGTACAGAGGTACGTACGGCGCACGGACAACGGGGCAGCGACGGAAGGCCGAAGGTGGCAGGGCAGGCGGCAGGACAGCAGGGCGCGGAACGGCTGACCGCGGAGCGGATCGGCGCCGGACTGGGGGAGCGGGCCACGCTCGTACAGTTCTCCAGCGCCTTCTGCCAGCCGTGCCGGGCCACTCGCCGCACTCTGGAGGACGTCGCGGACATGGTGCCGGGCGTGACACATGTCGAGGTCGACGCCGAAGCCCATCTCGACCTCGTACGGGAGCTGCGCATCGTGCGCACCCCGACGGTCCTCGTCCTGGACGCGGCCGGCACGGTCGTGCGCCGCGCCTCCGGGCAGCCCCGCAAGGCGGACGTCATCGCGGCCCTGGGTGCCGCGGTCGGCGCCTGAGGCTCGTGCCCGCGGCCCGTACACGCTGCGTGATTGTGGTCGCACCTGCCCGTGAGCACTTGACTGCATCACGCACGCATCGTCAGTCTGACGTCATGCGGCCTGATCCCCTTCTGTACGGACGTGTCCACGTGGACCTCCTGCGCACCGCGAGCGCGCGCTGTCCGGGCGTGTGAGCAGCGACGACAGCGCCACCGCTCCGGCACGTACACCCCAGCAGAAGGACACGTTCATGACCGTCTCGTCCGATCTCGCGGCACCCCGGCTGGCCTCTCCCGAACTGCTGCGCTCGGTCTTCCGGCGGCACGCCGCGGGAGTCGCGGTGATCACCGCGCAGGGCCCGGACGCACGCCCGGTCGGCTTCACCGCCACCTCTCTCACCTCCGTCGCCGCCGAACCGCCCCTGGTCTCCTTCGGGGTGGGCACCGGCAGCTCCAGCTGGCCCGTCCTCGCGGAGGCGGAGTACGTCGGCGTGCACATACTCGGCGAGGACCAGCACGAGCTGGCCGCCACCTTCGCGCGCAGCGGCGCCGACCGCTTCGCCGCTCCCACCTCGTGGCACACCGGCCCCCAGGGGGTGCCGGTTCTCGATGGCGTGCTCGCCTGGCTGGTCGGCCGGGTCGTGGCGCGGGTGCCCGCGGGGGACCACCGGATCGTGCTGGCCGAGGCCGTCGTCGGGGATCCGACGGGGCCGGGCCGGCCGTTGCTGTACCACCAGGGAAGCTTCACGGCCCTACGTGACTGACACCCCGTCCGGCGGCCCCGACACGCCAGGTCGGGGCCGTTGGCAAGGTCACAGTTCGACGCGCTTGCCATCGGGGAAATGCATAGGTGTACTGGCGAGTAATATTTCGGTCGGCGCGGGGATGCGCACCCGACCGGGAGCCGCCCCAACAGGCGCCTATGCTGCCAGCACAAGGCAGTTGTGAAGCGACGAAGCAGGTAGGAGAGCCGGCGTGAGCCTGAGGATCGTTGTCTGTGTGAAGTACGTGCCCGACGCCACCGGCGACCGGCACTTCGCCGAGGACCTGACCGTCGACCGCGACGACGTGGACGGTCTGCTCTCGGAGCTGGATGAGTACGCCGTCGAGCAGGCTCTCCAGATCAAGGAAGCGGCCGACGACGCCGAGATCACGGTTCTCACCGTCGGCCCCGAGGACGCCAACGACGCGCTGCGCAAGGCGCTGTCGATGGGCGCCGACAAGGGCGTGCACGTCGAGGACGAGGACCTGCACGGCACCGACGCGGTGGGCACCTCCCTCGTGCTGGCCAAGGCCATCGAGAAGACCGGCTACGACCTGGTCGTCTGCGGTATGGCCTCCACCGACGGCACCATGGGTGTCCTCCCGGCGATGCTGGCCGAGCGCCTCGGTGTCCCGCAGGTCACCCAGCTCTCCGAGGTGAGCGTCGAGGGCGGCGTCGTCAAGGGCCGTCGCGACGGTGACACCGCCACCGAGCAGCTGGAGGCGTCGCTGCCGGCCGTCGTGTCGGTCACCGACCAGTCCGGCGAGGCGCGTTACCCCTCCTTCAAGGGCATCATGGCCGCCAAGAAGAAGCCGGTCGAGGAGCTGGAGCTCGACGACCTGGACATCGACGCGGACGAGGTCGGTCTGGAGGGCGCCTGGACCAAGGTCGAGGACGCCACCGAGCGCCCGGCGCGCACCGCCGGCACGATCGTCAAGGACGAGGGCGAGGGTGCGAAGCAGCTCGCCGAGTTCCTCGCGGGCCAGAAGTTCATCTAAGGCCCCTGCGGCCGGGGTTCGCCCCGGCTCGGTCGCCCCTCAACCGCCTCATTCTTTCCGCAGGAGTGCAATCCCATGGCTGAAGTCCTTGTCTTCGTCGACCACGTGGACGGTGCCGTCCGCAAGCCGACCCTCGAACTGCTCACCCTCGCCCGCCGCATCGGCGACCCCGTCGCCGTCTCCCTCGGCAACGGTGCCGCCGACACCGCCGCCGCGCTCGCCGAGCACGGTGCGGTCAAGGTCCTGACCGCGGACGCCCCGGAGTTCGCCGACTACCTCGTCGCCCCGAAGGTCGACGCCCTCCAGGCCGCCGTCGAGGCCGTGTCCCCGGCCGCCGTGCTGCTGCCGTCCTCCGCGGAGGGCAAGGAGATCGCCGCCCGCCTCGCGGTGCGCATCGGCTCCGGCATCATCACCGACGCCGTGGACCTGGAGGCCGGCGACGAGGGCCCGGTGGCCACCCAGTCGGTGTTCGCCGCCTCCTTCACCACCAAGTCCCGCATCACCAAGGGCACCCCGGTCATCACCGTCAAGCCCAACTCCGCCGCTCCGGAGGCCGCCCCGGCCGCCGGTACGGTCGAGGCGCTCGCGGTGACCGTGGCCGACTCCTCCAAGGGCACCAAGGTCGTCTCCCGCACCCCGCGCGAGTCGACCGGCCGCCCGGACCTGACCGAGGCCGCGATCGTGGTCTCCGGTGGCCGTGGTGTCAACGGTGCCGAGAACTTCCCGGTCATCGAGGCGCTCGCCGACTCCCTCGGTGCGGCCGTCGGTGCCTCGCGTGCCGCGGTGGACGCGGGCTGGTACCCGCACACCAACCAGGTCGGCCAGACCGGTAAGAGCGTGTCCCCCCAGCTGTACATCGCCGCCGGTATCTCCGGCGCGATCCAGCACCGCGCCGGTATGCAGACCTCGAAGACCATCGTCGCCATCAACAAGGACGAAGAAGCCCCGATCTTCGACCTGGTCGACTACGGCGTCGTCGGCGACCTCTTCAACGTCGTCCCCGCCCTGACCGACGAGATCAAGGCCCGCAAGGGCTGACCCGTCCCACGGCACGTCACCGGGCCCCGTACGCGCACGCCGCGTACGGGGCCCGGCGTTTGGGAGAAAGGCGTGAACTGTGCGCGGCGGCAAGATGGGTGTTGACCTGGCCAGACGGCACGGATAGCTTCACTATGCGGAGTTTCACTTCCGTGAAGCGAAACTTGTCTAACTCTTAAGCGAATCTGGGATGGAAACGTCCCCCTATCGGGAGGGTGTCGAATGCCGCAGCAGGAGACCGTGGCCACGAGCCTTGCGAGCGCCGTACGCGAGGAGATCGGAGCCTCTCTGGCCGCGGTCGACGCGGACCTCGCGCGGCGCTACCCAGGGGATCCGGGCACTCGCCAGCCCGTCCACACGGTCTACGTACCCGGTGACATCTTCGCCGCGGACACCATCCGCTCCTGGGGCGAGGCGGCGCGCACCGCGCTGGACGAGCACGCCCCGGACGCCGCGGCCCTCGCCTCCGTACTCGGCATCTCCGACGAGCTCGCCGGGCCCGTGTACGACCGCGTACGGGCAAAGCTGGAGCGCGAGCCCATCGAGGACCTGCGCGTCGACTTCGAGGACGGCTACGGCGCCCGTCCGGACGCCGAGGAGGACGAGGCGGCGGCCCGCGCCGCCGCGACGATCGCCGCCGCTTACCAGGACGGCACCGCGGCCCCGTACATGGGCATCCGCATGAAGTGCATGGAGGCCGCCGTCCGCGACCGCGGCATCCGCACCCTGGACATCTTTCTCACCGGCCTCATGCGGGCCGGCGGCCTCCCCGACGGCCTCGTCCTCACCCTCCCCAAGGTCACCTACGCCGAGCAGGTCACGGCCATGGTCCGGCTGCTGGAGGCGTTCGAGAAGGAGCACGGCCTGGCCGCGGG
This sequence comes from Streptomyces purpurogeneiscleroticus, assembly GCF_020024005.1. Classification (NCBI taxonomy): domain Bacteria; kingdom Bacillati; phylum Actinomycetota; class Actinomycetes; order Kitasatosporales; family Streptomycetaceae; genus Streptomyces; species Streptomyces purpurogeneiscleroticus. Next base: position 3,536 of record NZ_NHSG01000165.1, on the reverse strand, counting down.
CCGCATCGGCTTCGAGATCCAGATCGAGACCACCCAGTCGATCCTGGGCGCCGACGGCCGCGCCACCGTCGCCCGCATGATCGAGGCCGCCGAGGGCCGCGCCACCTCGCTGCACTACGGCACCTTCGACTACAGCGCCTCCTGCGGGGTCAGCGCCGCCCACCAGTCGCTCGACCACCCGGTCGCCGACCACGCCAAGGCGGTCATGCAGGTCGCGGCGGCCGGTACGGGGGTCCGGCTGTCCGACGGCTCCACCAACGTCCTGCCCGTCGGCTCCACCGAGCAGGTCCACGACGCCTGGCGCCTCCACCACGGCCTCGTACGCCGCTCCCTGGCCCGCGCGTACTACCAGGGCTGGGACATGCACCCGGCCCATCTGCCGACCCGGTACGCGGCCGTGTACGCCTTCTACCGCGAGGGCCTCGAAAAGGCCGCGGCGCGCCTCGCCGCGTACGTCGCCAAGGCCGGCGGCGCCGTGATGGACGAGCCCGCGACGGCCAAGGCGCTCAGCGGCTACCTGCTGCGCGGCCTGGACTGCGGCGCCGTCGACATCGCCGAGGTCGCCCGGCTCACCGGCCTCACCCGCGCGGACCTGGACGGTCTGGCGGGCCGGCCGGCGCAGGCGGGCTGACCCGGGCGGTCAGCCCTTCAGGTCGGCCAGCGTGGCGGACAGGTCCGTGGCACCGGCCCGGTTGTACGGCAGCTTCGCCAGCACCCGGGCCATGCCGCAGGTGTCGGTGAGCGCCGAGAAGACCAGCCCGCCGGCGACACCGGCCGACAACAGCCGGGCGGCGGGCCACCGCCGCCCGGCGAGCAGACCGGTCAGCACCAGCGACCCGGCGGCCAGCCGCACCTGACGCTCCATGGCCCAGACCGGGCGCGCGCCGTCAGCGCCTTCCGGACGCCGCACCTCGAGGCCCTGCTGCACCCAGCCGTTGGTGCCGCCGGTCAGGGTGGCGGCGGCTATGCCCTGCTCGGCGAGGGCGGCGCACGCCTGGGCCGAGCGGTTGCCGGAGGCGCAGACCATGAGCAGGCCGGCCCGCTCCGCCGCGTCCCGCAGTGCGGGCACGGCCTCGCCGAGGCGGTCCAGGGGGATGTTGTGCGCGCCGGGCAGATGCCCGGTGGCGTACTCCCCGGGCGTCCGTACGTCGATCACGGTCAGCTCGTCGAGCCGCGCGGCGGCCTCATCGGTGGTGAGGGCGGTGGCGGTGGTGGTCATCAGGTTCATTGCCTTTCGTGCGTTCTGTGGCTTTTGTTTGTGGGGTTATCGGGCGGCCGCCCGGTCACGTCACCGCGTCGACGACCATGAACGCCGCGACCGCCAGCAGTGCGCCGGCGAACGCGCGTTGCAGCAGCGGCCCCGACGCCTTCGCGGCCAGCCGCTTGCCGTCCCACGCGCCCAGGACCGCCGTGGCGGTGAACGGGGCGATGACCGCCCAGTCCAGCCCGCCCATGGTCGTACCGCGAGTGGCCAGGGACGCCAGAGAGTTGGCCGAGATGACCAGCAGGCTGGTGCCGACCGCGGCCGACATGTCGAAGGCCAGCACGGTGACCAGCGCGGGCACGGCGAGGAAACCGCCGCCGACGCCCAGCAGCCCCGTCAGCGCGCCCAGCCCGGCGCCGCTGCCCGCCGCCCTGGCCGGCCGCACCGACGGGGTTCCCCGCTCGGCGGCGTCCGGCCGCGCGCCGCGCAGCATACGCAGGGCCGCCAGCGCGGCGACGGCGGCGAAGGCGACCGTCAGCAGCCACTGCGGCAGACGGGCCGCCGCCGCACCGGCCAGCGCCGCCGGCACCAGCCCGGCGGCGGCGAACAGCGCCCCGGCCCGCCACCGTACGTTGCCCGCACGGGCATGCGCGTACAGGGCGGTGAGCGAGGTGACGGTGACGATCAGGAGGCTCGCGGTGGTCGCCGCCGCCGGGGTGAAGCCGAGCAGGTAGATCAGCGCGGGGACGGCGAGCACGCTGCCCCCGCCGCCGAGTGCGCCGAGCGCCAGGCCGACCACCGCACCGGCGACCAGAGCCAGGAGAAGTCCCGTCATCGAGCCGTATCGGTCCCCGGCTCGGGGCACACGAGCCGGAGCCCGGCCGGCGCGGCCGCGTCGAACCGGTCGTCGACGGCGACGACGTCCCGCCCGGCCGCGTCCAGCAGGGACGCGGCGATCGCCGCCCGCATCCCGCCCGCGCAGTGCACCCACACCACGCCCGCCGGCACCTCGCCGACGCGGTTGCGCAGCTCGTGGATCGGGATGTGCAGCGAGCCCGCGACGTACCCGCCGGAGCGCTCGGAGTCGCGCCGTACGTCCAGTACGACCAGGTCCTGATCAGCCGCCGCGCGCGCGAGGTCGGCGAAGGTGGCCCGCGGGAAGGAGCGCAGCTTCTCGCCCTCGCGCAGCCAGCTGTCCGGCGCGCCCGTGGCCGCGGCCGCCGGCCGGTCGATGCCCACCCGCGCCAGCTCGCGCTGCGCGTCGGCTATCTGCCCGGGCGTCTCGCCCAGCAGCGTGACCGGCTTGCCCCAGGGGATCAGCCAGGCCAGGTACGTGGCGAGCTTGCCCTCGCCCTCGAAGTTGAACGATCCGGCGAGGTGCCCTTCGGCGTACGCGACCCGGTTGCGCAGGTCCACCACCCACTCACCGGCCGCCAGCCGCCGCGCGAGCTGCTCGGCGTCGGCGGGCTCCGGCGGGGTGAGGTCCACGGGCGCGGGGCCTGCCGCGTTGGCCGGGCCCATGTGCGCGTAGTACGCCGGTACGTCCTCCAGGCCGGTCAGCAGCTCCGCGACGAAGGTGTCCACGTCCTGGGTGAACGCGGCGTTGTTCCGCCGCTCCGCGCCGATCGTCGTGGTGTCCCCGGCGGCCTGCGCCGACGAACAGAAGCTGCCGAACCCGTGCGTCGGCAGGACCGGCACCTCGTCCGCCAGCTCGTCGGCGAGACGGTGCGCGGAGGCGTACTGGGCGCGGGCCAGCCGCTCGGTCAGCCGCGGCTCGACGAGGTCGGGCCGCCCGACCGTGCCGATCAGCAGCGAGCCGCCGGTGAACGCGGCCACGCCGCTGCCCGCGTCCTCCAGCACGTAGGAGGTGTGGTGCGGGGTGTGCCCGGGGGTCGCCACCGCCCGCAGGACCAGGCCCTCGTCGACCGTGACGGTGTCGCCGTCGGCGATCGGCGTGCGCGCGAAGGAGACCGCCGCTTCGGCCGGTACCAGATAGCGGGCGCCCGATATTCGCGCCAGCTCCAGCCCGCCGGTGACGTAGTCGTTGTGGATGTGGGTCTCCGCGACGTAAGCGATCCGGACCCCGCGCCGGGCGGCGGCCGCGAGGACCTGGTCGATGTCGCGTGGCGGGTCGATCACCACCGCGGCCGAGCGTCCGCCGGCCAGGTAGCTGCGGTTGCCCAGTCCCTCGAATTCCAGGGTGTCGACGAAAAACACGGCAGCGCCCCTTCCTTCCGTATCGAGAATGTATACCCCTGTGCATTTACCCCCGGGGGTATCGGTACCCACCATAACAGGGGGTACCCCCGGGGGTATTCCAAACGGTGTGGAG